>JAFYRS010000150.1 GCA_017546845.1 Akkermansia sp. | reverse complement strand
CCTGAGCGTAGCGAAGGTACTTCATCTCGCCGCCAGGCGAGTATTTCATGCGGCAACGCCGCAATTCATACTGCAGGAACTGCGCTATTTCATACACACCAGCGGCGTGTAATTCATTGAGGCCCTTCAGGGCCGACTATCAGAATGGCGCGTTGAAAAATATAAAAGGAGCTGATTTCCACATGTGTCCCAAAGATTATGGGAAAATAGCCCTGAAAGACATAATGGCATAGTGTTCTGTGTGAAAATTCGTAGCAGGGTATCACCCGCCTCACCATCGGCAGTAAGCACCCATTCTTGGTCTATCGGCGTAAGCCGCTAACTTTCAATTCGTCAATCGTAAATCCACGTGTCCCAAATCTTTGGGACACGTATGGCTGATATCACCACCAGTTTATGCGCAATTGTATCTATCGGGGTGCTCCTCCACCTTAATCATGCGCCCTTCCAAAAAGAACCCGCTGCTCAGGAAATTCCCAGAGCAGCGGATTGAAGTTTTGCTATATGCTTTGCAGCGGCAGCCCCTTATCAGGCGCGGCGGCGACGGGCGCACAGACCGGCCAGAGCCAGCAGGTTCAGCGTAGCAGTAGCAGGTTCGGGGATGTAGGAAATAGTAACATTGCTGATAGACGGACCATCAGGGCCATCCAAAGAGAATGTAACATCTCTTACCTCATATGTTTTGCCGAGGTTGTAAGTAAGAGTTTTATTAGTAACAGCAGAAGAAGAAAGTGTTAATATAAAACCTTGTTCTTGATCACTCCACGCAATGTTCCCGCTAATTGTCGCAGAATCAAAAGGCGTTCCGCCCGCTAAGGATTCTGTGACGTCAACCTTTTCTATCTCGCCAAATCCATGGTTATGGAATAGATATCCTCTTTTACCAGTATTTGCAACGTTTGTGCTGAATCCAAGCTGCAATGCGCAGGAACTGGAAGTGTAGTCAGTAGGATCGCCGTGACCAATAACTGTGGCTTTGCTGGAGCCAACCAACGCCATGGAGAAAAAGGTCAAAGACTTCACTTTATCATTATCCGTTTCGTCTGTTCTGGTAGGTCTGTCAATCGTAAACGAGAAGCTAAGCTCGTCATTCGGGTTAGCAAGAGTCAGTGGGCCATCCGCGAATCGATAGGTTGCGTATGCATTTTTATCCCAACCAGAGGTTGTCATACTTATACTTTGATTGACAGTATCTATCGTAACATTGTTTTTTGCTTGAAATGTAGAACTAGTCAATGGAGTGTAGCTCTCCCCGCAAGCCACGCCGGCGAGGGCCATGAGTGCGATAAATGTCTTTTTCATATATTGTATTTAGTGTTTAGGTTTAAGTTATACAGCGAGGGCTGCTACTTCCCCGCGCGACGGAATGGTTCGCAGTCACCGCTGCGGGGGCAGTATATCGCATTCCTAATGCACTGGGGTTGTGGGCGTTTGTAAGGCGTTGTTTATGTGGGTAGAATGAATGATATCCATGCGTAGCCCATGAAGGACTCAGTTGTCATTAGCCGGCTTGGTATAACGCGTGAGGACTATGACAAAATAAAGCCAGCAGAGACTTGTTAAATGGCTTTCTCTTTGTTATTCTGGGCGCGCTCTTCCGCCGTCAGTTCCGCCTGACGGGTGGCGCTGCCACCTCTCAGCGGAGAGTAAACCAGTCCTGTCCGCTGATGTGCTGTGCCATTTAGGATTACGGAATAGCAGTTGAACCCGACTGGAAGAGTTATAGCTATGAATAGTCAACTCATGGTTGAGCTCCTGATGCTTATAATACAGATTATTCTGTTCGTGATGAAATTCATCTGATGAGCATTATGGGCTCCGCCCGACCGACTGACTATCGGTCGGGCGCATGACCTGCGGATTCAAAGTCCGCTCTTTTTTGAAAATAATCGGCTACACTATTGACAAATAATTAATAAATACTATAATGACTTCATCAGGAACTGACTGTTCTGATGCTATTTCTCTTAGAAACGTCTCCGCCTAGTCACCGGAGGCGTTTTTGTTTTGGGGTGATTCGCGTTTCATAGGATAGCCTAAACAGCAGGAAGCCCGCGCAGCCAATGACCGCGCAGGCTTGAAATATGTTTTGCTTTGCAGCACCTTATCAGGCGCGGCGGCGGCGGGCGCACAGACCACAGAGAGCCAGCAGGCTCAGCGTAGCGGTAGCGGGCTCGGGAACGGCAGCGGTAGATACTACACGGTAATTAGCATTAAGCTTGGCAATGGGGTCGCCGCTGCCATTTACGTTACCGTTATAGGTAACCGATGTAGAACCACCCTCCCAGCTCAGCGTCAGAGTAAGACTCTGATTTGTCCCCGTACCGGTGATGGTGTATTCCACATCGCGGGAAATTGTGGTGTCAAAGGTTTTTGTTCGGGTCGATTCTTCATGCCAATTATTAAGGGTTGTTCCGGCAAGAATACTATCATCACTGTCTTCATTGTCAATGTCGCCGACTCCAACCTTGAGCGTAATGGCTCCGTTTGTTTCTACTAACTGAAGGATATTAGCTCCGGCAGTGCCGCCATATGCATTCCCACCAAAGGCCGCGAGAATGTAACCATTTGTGGACAAAACGTCTGTCTTTTCGATTTCAAACGAAAGCCCGGAAACACTGGCAGCCCACCAGTTGTTAGTTTTTGTTACGGTGAAATCATTGTCAGCCATGGCCACCCCAGCCAGAGCCATGAGTGCGATAAGTGTCTTTTTCATATATTGTGTTTAGTATTTAGGTTTAAGTGATTCAGCGAGGGCTGCTACTTCCCCGCGCGACGGAATGGTTCGCAGTCACCGCTGCGGGGGCAGTGTATCGCATTTCTAATGCGATGTACAGACTTTTTTTAAAAATTTCTGACTTTTTTTGAAAGAATTTTGCCTAAGTTAGCATAATAAGGGCAAGTAAGTTATGCATAGTTGGGAGCATTCGTGTTTTGTGCACCCAGCAGGCGAAGCTTAAATAACAGCCTCCTTCCTGTTTCTGCCTCACATGCAGCTTAGCAGTAGCGCTTTGTGATAAAATTGAATTTTTCGCACTCTGCCCGATTATTCAGACAGGCTCCCGGCATCCCAAAATGGAGGGAGAAACCGGCTCGAAACCACTCTGTCAGAGCCCCGATGTAAATGCGTCCCAATCCCCCCCCGCTTTCTCCCTACATCGCATTAGAAATGCGCTGGAGCGGTTGGCGTGATGTATGCTGTTTCTAGTGTGTTTGTTGTGTGGTTCGGTGTGGGTGTTTTGTTTCGGAGAAGTTCGTTGAGTGGGGGGCGGGAGATGGGCGCGTGAGCTGAATTGAGCGACATTAAAAATCTTGCTTGCAGTAGGCCGCTCGTTGTGGTAGAGTAAGGAACAATGCAGAACGAACAGATTTCTCTTGAATGGAAGCGTCTGGCAGATTTGCCGGATGTGGAGGGCTTTGCCGGTTCTTATGCCGGCGTGAGCAATGGTGCTCTTATCGTGTGCGGCGGTGCCAATTTCCCGGAAAAACCGCTCTGGGAGGGTGGCCCGAAGCGCTGGACAGACCGCATTTATGTGCTGCCTGCCGGGGAACCCGGCTGGAAGGATGCCACCCCGCTGCCCAAGCCGCTGGGTTATGGTGCTACGGCTACTCTGCCGCAGGGTGTGATGCTGATTGGCGGCAGCAATGCTGAGGGCGCCGTGGCCGATTGCTACATGCTCAGCTGGGATGGTGCTGATGTGAGCTGCCGCGCCGTGGCTCCGCTGCCCACAACGCTGACCGGGCACGCCGCCGCTGTGATGGGTGGCAAGGTTTATGTGCAGGGTGGTTCTGTCGCCCCCGGCGAGCAGGATGCCGAAGCCCGTATGTGGGTGTATGACCCCGAAACTGACACGTGGAGCGATGGTGAGCCCATGCCCTGCCGCGGGCGTTTCCTGCAGCAGATGGCTACCGTAGGCCACACGATTTATGTGCTGGGCGGTATTGGTCTGCAGCCTGGCGATGAGGGCCGCATGGCCCGCGAGATGCTGACGGATGCCTGGAGCTGGAGCGCTGAAACCGGCTGGCGCCGCCTCGCCCACCTGCCGCACTACTGCGGCGCTGCTCCCACCCCCGCCCCGGTGATTGGCGGCCGCATCTACCTGCTGGGTGGCGATGATGCCACGGTGAAGGGCTTTACGCCGCAGAATCACCCCGGTTTCCACAACCAGAGCCTGTGCTACTGCCCCGGCAGTGATACATGGTACGATGCCGGTGAGATTGCCGTGGCCCGTGCTGTGCTTCCCTGCGCTGTGTGGAACGGCATGGCGGTGATTGTGAATGGAGAGCAGCGCCCCGGCAAGCGCTCGAACCAGGTCTGGGGTGCCAAGATGTAAATGAAGCCTATGTTCAAGACATTGTTTCTGGTGACTGCTTTGGCTGCCCTTCCGCTGGCAGCCCAGTGCTGCAGCGGCTGCGCGCAGCATGTGCCGCCCACCCAGGTGGAGGCCACGCCGCTGGCAGAAAGCCCGCGTATTGCGGATAAGGTGGGTCGCGCCGGTATGGTGGCCAGCGCGGTGCGCACGCAGGACGGTCTGCGTATCATCGCCATGGGCGGGGCCAATTTCCCGAATGCCAAGCCGGGCGCCAAGACCCCGGCTGAGCGCGGTGCCAAGGTGTTCTACGATGAAATCCTGAGCATCAACCCGCTGGATGGCGATTGCTGCGTGCTCGCCCGTCTGCCGTACCCCATCGGCTATGCGGCGCATACCTCCAAGGGGTATGACATGGTGATTGCCGGTGGCTGCAATATGGAAGGCCACGTGGCCACCGTGACCCGCGTTGCGGCCGATGGCAGCTGTGAGGCACTGCCTGCGCTGCCTGTCACGACAGCTTACCCTGCCTTTGTGCAGGTGGGGGATAAGCTCTATGTATTCGGCGGCCAGGAGAAGGCGGAGTCTGTGACCTGCCTGAGCCGCAGCTTTGTGCTTGATTTGAAGAACCCCGCAGCCGGCTGGCAGGAGCTTGCCCCCATGCCGGGCGAAGGCCGCATGCTGGCCGCCGCGGGTGCCTGGGTGGATGGCCGCATTTATGTGGCCGGTGGTTGCTCCCTGCACCCGGATGCCAAGGGGGCTGCCGAACGTACCTACCTGAAGAGCACGCTCTGCTACGACCCGGCCACCAATACCTGGAGCGCCGCGGCCGATATACCGGAAACCATCGTGGCCCCGGCCACCCCCATGCCCACCATGCGCGGCGGCCTGCTGCTGGCCTGTGGTGACCCCGGCAATTTCTACCGCGCCAGCCTGGTGGGCAAGGCCCCGGCTGACCATCCCGGCCAGAATACAGCCATCTACTGCTTCAACCCGCACACGGGCAGCTGGACCCTTGCCGGGCAGAACAGCATCGGCATTGCCACCGCCCCGGCCGTGAAGGTCATGGGCTCGGTCTACATCATCTCCGGCGAGACCCACCCTGGTGTCCGCACCCCCGTCATTTCCACTATCAACACTAAATAACAACACACACTACTATGCCTGAACCTAATCCCATCCTGACCTTCCTGGCCGACCTTACCCCCTGGGTAGCCATCGGCATCGCTGTGCTTGCCATCATGGCTGCCTGCAAGAAAGGCCTCGCCAAACCCGCCATCTCTCCTAATGCACCCGTGACCAAGCCCGGCAAGTGGGCCTGGATTGCCGTGGCCGTGCTCTGGGTGGTGGTGATGCTCAACTACTTCGACCGCCAGCTGCTTGCGGTGCTCAATAAGTCCATGACCGAAGGTGCGGGCTGCATTGAGATGACCCAGGCCCAGTTCGGTATCGTGACCTCCGCCTTCCTGATTGTGTATGCTGCACTTTCCCCGGTGGGTGGTTACCTGGCAGACCGCTTCAGCCGTTCCTTCATCATCATGTGCTCGCTGGTGGTATGGTCCATTGTGACCTGGATGACCGGTAAGTCTGAATCGTATGAAGAACTGGTATTCTGGCGCGCCATGATGGGCGTGAGCGAGGCATTCTACATCCCCGCTGCACTGGCCCTCATCACGGACTACCACCGCGGCAGCACCCGCTCGCTGGCAACCGGCCTGCACATGAGCGGTATCTATGCCGGCCAGGTGATGGCTGGTGACCCCTGCCAGATGGGCTGGCGCCTCACCTTCGAGGTGTTCGGTTTCATTGGCGTGGCATACGGTCTTATCGTGCTCTTCTTCCTGCGTGATCCGAAAGCCGAGGAAGCTCCCGCCACCGCCGCTGCAGAGGAAGCCGCTGCTGCTCCCGCTGCTCCCCAGTTCACCCTGGGTCAGATGCTCAAGAGCATCTTCACCGGCCGCGGCATGTACCTGCTGCTGCTCATGATTTCCTTTGCCGGTTTCGCCAACTGGTTCCTGCTGGGCTGGTATCCGCGCCTGCTGCAGGACATGTTCGAAATCTCCGAGGCCGATGCCGGCCCTGCTGCCACTCAGTGGATTAACATCGCCAAGTACATCTCCGTGCTGGCCTGCGCCGTGATTGCAGACCGCTGGTATCTCCGCAACAAGAATGCCCGCGCCTATGTGCCCGGTATCGCCTTCTGCGTAGCAGGTCCCTGCGTGCTGCTGGCCATGATGTTCGGTGCCCAGGTGGGTCTGGTGGCCGTGCTTGCCCTTGTGTCCATGCAGGGCGTGGCTCAGGGCGCCATGGATGCCACCCTCATGCCGGTGCTTCGCAACACGATTGATGAGCGCTTTGCCGCCACCGGTTACGGTCTGCTTAACCTCACTTCCGTGGGTGCCGGTGCTCTCGTCTCCTGGCTGGGCGGCATGCTGAAGGATGCCGGCACGCCGCTCTCCTCTGTGCTCAGCCTTGCGGGCATCCTCATGATGCTCTGCGGTATCATCCTCTTCCTGCTTCCCAAGAAAGAGAAAGCATAAGATGATGAAGTTCTGTTCATCCCTGCTGTGTGCCGTCACCCTCCTGGTGGCGGCACCGCTTGTTTCAGCCCCTGCCTGTGCGCAGGATGAGGTGGCAGAGAAACCGGCGGGCAAGAAGAAGGGTAAGAAGAAAAAGGCCCGGGGTGCTGCCGAGGCTGTTGCCTCCTCATTGCCGGGCAAGCCCGCAACCAGGGCCGAGCTGGCCGCGCTGGACAGCGAACCCTATGGCCGCGCGGTGGATGTGTTTGTGGCAGGGGAGGGCAATCCCTATGCCAGCATCCGCATACCGGATATCATCAATGCCAACGGCACACTGGTGGCCATGGCCGAGGGGCGCTATCAGGACACTGACCAGGGGCAGAACGACCTGATTGTCGCCATCAGCAAGGATGGCGGCAGGAAATGGAGCAAGCCCGTGGTGGCCGCAGCCTCCAAGGGGGCCACATTCAACAACCCCTGCCTGATATACGACCGGAACAGCAGGCAGATTGTCCTCTTTTTCCAGCGTTACCCGGAAGGAATCAAAGAGCGCACGCCCGACATCCCCACGGGCTGGGAGGATAAACGCTGCATCCGCAATTTTGTCTGTTTCTCCAAGAACGGCAGGAAGTGGAGCAAACCGAAGGATGTGACCGAATTCACCAAGAATGAGGGGGTGACCATCACCTGCAGCGGGCCGAATCCCGGGGTGCAGCTTACCCGAGGTAAACACAAGGGCCGCCTGGTGGTGCCGCTCAACGAGGGGCCGTTCGGGAACTGGACGCTGGCGGCTGCTTATTCTGACGACGGCGGCAAGAGCTGGAGCATTGGCCGGAAATCGGATGCCGGCCGGGGTATCAACGAGGTATCCATCGCCGAAACCGAGGAGGGCGGGCTGCTCGTGGTATCCCGCGCCTGGGGGGGCAGCCTGCGCAAGGTGGCCTATTCGGAAGATGGCGGCGCGAGCTGGGGCCCGGTGAATGACCACCCGGAACTGCCCAGCCCGAACTGCCAGAACGGCCTGACGCGCTATTCCTACGCCGATGATGCGGCGCTGGGAAGCAGGGGGCGCATCCTGTTCTCCTCCCCCACGCAGGGGCGCAGCAAGGGTGTCATCAAGATGAGCTATGATGACGGCAAGACCTGGCCGGTTTCCCGCTTTGTGGGTGATGGGCCGTTTGCCTATTCTGTGCTGTGCCCGGTGAAGCCGGGCGTGGCCGGGGTGCTGTTCGAGGTGAATGGTGCCCCCATCCGCCACATCCGCTTTGCGCCGTTCAGCATATCATGGCTGACCGGGGGAGAGGACGATGGCTTGTCCAAGTGAATTTCTTCCCTTGTTTTTTTGAAATCAAAGCCCCCGCCGGATTGCCGGCGGGGGCTTTGGGCAACAGGTGAGGGAGGAGGGGGTTACCACTTGCCTTTGCGGAAGCAGCCGATGCTGATGCCGCCCATGATGACCAGCATCCCGATGCCGGTGAAGACCCATTCGGTGGGGGAGAGCCACTCGCCGCGGGCTTTCAGGAATTTGTATTCTGCTTTGCGGGCCTGCTCTGCGGCCTTGGAGGCAATGTCAGAGGCGTTGCGGCTGACATCCGGCGTGACAGAGATGATTTTGACGAGGTCCGTGTTGGCGGAGATGGAGGTGAAGTCCTTGTTTTCGGCGGAGGCGAGCAGGGGAAGGTTGATGGCGAGGGAGCCATTGACATCGTAGCCCATGATGCCGCCGATGCCGTTCCACCCTGCGCCGCAGCAACCGGAGGCCACGATGGTGAGGGTGATGTAGGAGTGGCCGTCGCGGGAGAAGGAGGCGGGGTGTGTGGCGAGTTTGCCGTAGGGGATGGTTTCACCCCAGGGGGCACCGTGCCAGTTGCCGGTAATGCCGCCGGGGGTGGCCATGAGCCCCAGTTCGTGGGTGCTTTCAAAGGTGAGCAGGCGGGTGGGGGCGCTTACTTTGCAGGCGGTGGAGAGGTCGATGGTGATGGCGACGGCAGCCGTGGCGGCATTGGCCTTGCGGAAGTGGGATACGTTGTAGATGGGCTGGCGGGAGTAGAGTTCGCCGTGTGTGCCGGTGAGGGTGCCGTTGGTGCAGGTGATGCCTGCGCGGGTCTTGGTTTCTGCCGGGTTGGTGAAAAGGGCTGTGGCAGAAAGGGCTGGTGCTGCCGTAAGGAGACAGGCGGCGAGCAGGAGGAGGTTCTTTTTCATGATGATGCAGTTGTATCTGATACTAAATCTAGCGTATGCTTGCGTCCATTGCAAGAAAGATTTGCTGATATGGGGTGGAAAAAGCGCGATTGGGGCAGGAAAAACGGCTTCCGCCTTGACCTTTGGCCGGATAACGGGTACACTGCCGCGCATGCAGGAATTGGAAATCATGTCCCCCGCGGGGTCATTTGAATCGCTGGCAGCGGCGTTGCGCGCCGGGGCTGATAGTGTGTATTTTGGCGTGGGTATGTATAATATGCGCGCGCGTTCCACGGTTAATTTCACGGTGGAGGATTTGCCGAAGGTGGCGCGTTTGTGCCATGCCTGTGGTGCGAAGGCGTACCTGACCTGCAATGTGATTATTTATGATGAGGAGATGGAGGGGATGCAGCAGCTGCTGCGCCAGGCCAAGGCGGCCGGTGTGGATGCGGTGATTGCGGCAGACCTGGCGGTGATTTCCTATGCACACAGCATCGGGCTGGAGGTGCATGTCTCTGTGCAGGCGAATGTGTGCAATATGGGGGCGGTGCGCTTCTTTGCGGCTTATGCGGATGTGATGGTGCTGGCGCGTGAGCTGAAGCTGAGCCAGATTCGCCACATTATCGAGAGCATCCGGAAAGAGAATATCACCGGCCCCTCCGGCAAGCTGGTGCGTATCGAGGTGTTTGCCCACGGTGCGCTCTGCATTGGTATTTCCGGCAAGTGTGGTATGAGCCTGGCGGCTTATAATGCCAGCGCCAACCGCGGGCAGTGCTACCAGCTTTGCCGCCGCAAATACCGCGTGACGGATACGGAGACCGGTTTTGAGATGGATATTGATAACCAGTATATCATGTCTCCGAAGGATATCTGCACGATTCGTGTGATTGACCAGCTGGTGGAGGCAGGTGTATCTGTGTTCAAGCTGGAAGGCCGCGGCCGCTCGGAGGCTTATGTTTCCACCGTCACATCGGTGTATAAGGACGCCGTGCAGTGCTGCGCCCGGGGCGAATGGAGTCCGGAGAAAGTGGCTACCTGGGAGGAGGAACTGCTGCGCGTGTTCAACCGCCAGTTCTGGCACGGGGGCTATTACCTGGGTGAGGAGTGGGAGACCTGGAGCGGTTGCTCGAACAGCCTGGCGCTGGAGCAGCGCCAGCACCTGGGCCGCGTGATGCGCTGGTATCCCAAGGTGGGGGTGGCTGAAATCCGCCTGGAGGCAGGCCCGGTTTCCCCGGGGGATAAGATTGAAATCACGGGTGTGACCACCGGTATTGTGCGGGTGACGGTGCCTGAGGTGCGCTGCGATGACGAGCAGGGCGAAACGCAGGTGGTGCAGATGGCGCCCAAGGGGGCGATTGCGCTTATTGCCGTGCCCACCAAGGTGCGCCACGGTGACAAGGTGTATCTGGTGACCCGCCGCAAGCTGAAGTGATGCGGCGTTAATTGCACCCGCCGCGCAGGGTCTGGCCGTTTTCCGGGGCGATGAAGCGCCCGGCGGGAATGCCGGCGGCGTTCAGGGCGTCGCGCAGGTCATCGAGCGTTTCCTGGTATCCTTCGTTGGCCAGCTGCCAGGTGCCGAAATGGCAGGCGATGGCCTGGCGCGGCTGCAGGTGCTGGAAGGCTTCCACTGCTTCAGCGGGGGAGATGTGGCCGTTGCGGATCCAGTCCGGTTTATATGCGCCGATGGGGATGAGGGCGACATCCGGCGCACCGAGACGCTGGTGCACCTGGCGGAAACAGTCAGACTTTGCGGAATCGCCCACGTAGTAGAGGGCAGGGCCACCGGGGGATTTCAGGTGGAATCCGCACCAGAGCGAGCGGTTGCGTGTGTAGGTTTTGCGGTAGCGGTTGCTCCAGTGTTTTGCCGGGGTGAGGGTGATGCTCAGTTCACCGTGCTGCACGGTCTGCCACCAGTCTGCTTCGATGACGCGGGTGTGTTCGCCGCAGTGGTATTTCACGAGGCCGCCCAGGCCCAGCGGCACAATGAACAGCGGGTTGTGCTCAGCGGCCAGGCGTTTCACGGTGTCGGTGTCGTAGTGGTCGTAATGGTCGTGGGAAATGAGGCAGATATCGATTTTCGGCAGCTTTTCCCAGGCGATGCCCGCCGGGCGGTAGCGTTTCGGGCCGAATCCCTGCACCGGGCTGGTGTAGTCGCTCCACACCGGGTCGGTCAGGATGTTGAGCCCCGCCGTGCGGATGAGCAGGGTGGAGTGGTTGACGAGCGTGACCTCCCAGTCTGCGCCGTCAACGGTGGCGGCCAGCTCCGGCTGGTGGGTGTTCTGTGCCACGGTGGGGTATTCGCCTTTCTTATGGCGGTCGCGCAGCCATTGCAGCAGGTTGCTGCTTTTGTAGAGTACGCTGGGTTCCGGGTTGTAGAAGAATGTACCGTTGAAGTGGTCGCTCACCGGGCCTTCCCATTCGCCGCCGCGGCAGAGCCAGCGCGGCATCAGGAAATCCCCGGCCAGCAGGGTGGTGCCCACGGCGGCCAGCAGCAGGGAAACAAGACTGAATTTAAGCCGGCGGGTCATGATTCGAAACGGTGCTGGATGAGCACGTTGAAGTGGTCTCCCGCGCCGGGCACGGCAATCAGGTGGCGGTCTGCGGCGCTGGTGGGGTCGGCCAGGTCCTTGAGGTAATCGTGCTGGCTCATATATTGCACGCGGTCGCCTATGCAGTTCTGCGCCAGCTGGCTGAGGTCGGAGAAGTTGACATCGGCGGTCACATCGCACTTGCCGGCCAGGGCAGGCAGTTCATCTGCGCTGACCAGCTGGTGGGCCTTGTAGCCGCGCAGTGTTCCGGCGGGGCGGCGGTGGTAGAGCGTATCGTTCAGCTCGCCGTAGTCAATGGTGACCATGGTGCCGCACTTCCAGAGCGGCTGCCAGGCGGCGTACCACTTGTGGTAGCTTTCCTGCACTTCGATAATCTGCCCTTCGTAGGCCCAGCGGGCAAAGGCGCATGATTCCGGCAGCGGGCGTTCCTTCACGGCGCGCACGAACTGGCCGTGGCTCACGGAGTAGCCCAGCTCCAGCCATTTGCCGTCCTGGAACACAAACTGGCGGGCGGGGAAGGCATCCGGCAGTTCGTTGGAGAAGATGAACGCGCGGCCCCCGGCGTGTTTGAGGGCTTTTTCGATAGTGTCGTACACGCGCACGAAGTTGCCGCCCACCATGAGCTGCAAATCGCGCAGCGCCCTGGAGCGGTCCACCATGTAGTAGCGTGCGCGCAGGCGGTTGAAGAAGCCCATGGAGCGTGCCATGCTCACGGCCATGTCTCCATTTCCCCCGCCGATTTCGATGATGGGCAGGCGGCGGTTGAAGGCCTTGCAGCTCTGCTCCCACTGCTGCACCAGGCGGCGGGCCAGCAGGTCGCTCATGGTGGCGGTGGTGGAGAAGTCGCCGCGGTAGCCGATGTCGGCGATGTTGGTGTTGTAGTAGCCGCCATCCGGGGCGTAGAGGGCGATTTCCATGAATTCCTCCATGGAAATCCAGTTGCCGTGGGCCAGGATGTGCGGGGCAAGGTTCATGGCTTACCGGGAGAGTTCGAGCATGCGCTCCAGCGGGGCGGCGGCGCGCAGGCGCAATTCCTCCGGCACGCGGACCTCGGGCGCCATGTCGCGCAGGCAGTTGCGCAGCTTCTCCAGCGTGTTGAGCTTCATGAACTCGCATTCGGCGCAGGAGCAGGTGCCCATGTCCACCGGGATGAATTCCTTGCCCGGCACCAGCTTGCGCAGGCGGTGCAGAATGCCGGTCTCCGTCACGATGATGAACTGCCCGCACTCGCTTTCGCTGCAGTAGGGAATCATCTTTTCTGTGGAGCAGATGTGGTCTGCCAGCAGGCGGATGGCTTCCTGGCATTCCGGGTGGCACACAATCTGCGCCTGGGGGTATCTTGCCTTGGTGGCCAGCAGCTGGTCGCGGGTGAAACGCTGGTGCACATGGCAGGCGCCGTTCCACATGGTCATGGCGCGTCCGGTCTTCAGCGCGGTCCAGGCGCCCAGGTTCTGGTCAGGCACAAAGAGGATGGGGCGGTCTGCCGGGGCGGTCTCGATGATGCGCTGGGAGTTGCCGCTGGTCACGATGACATCTGCCAGGGCTTTTACGCCGATGGAGCAGTTCACATAGGCCACCACGTAGTAATTCTTCTCCTTGTTCTCCTCCAGGAAGGCGGCCAGTTCCTCTGCCGGGCAGGAGGACTCCAGCGAGCAGGCTGCGTTCGCATCCGGCAGCAGCACGGTGCGGCTGGGGTTCAGGATGCAGGCGGTCTCGGCCATGAAATGCACACCGCAGAACACGATGACATCGCACTCAGCCTCCTGGGCCTTGCGGGCCAGCGCCAGCGAATCGCCCACGAAGTCGGCTAAATCCTGGATTTCGGGGCGCTGGTAGCTGTGCGCCAGGATGATGGCGTTGCGCTCCTGCTTGAGGCGCTTGATTTCCTCGATAAGGTTTTCGTTGCTCATAATGGTGGGGGGAAGGGGATTATTTCTTGTCGCGGGTCATGTATTTCATGAGGGCGTAGAGTGCTGCCACCATGACAATGGCGAGCACCACGAGGTGAGATTCGTCCTTCACGGCATGTACCAGGTCCTCCGGGCTCTTCATGATGTCGGGGTGTTCGCTGCCCACTTTGTCGCCGAACCAGGCAAGCACCCAGCACCAGATGGCAGAGCCGGTGATGGTGGCGATGCTGAACATGGTGAAGTTCATCTTGACCAGACCGGCAGGAATGGAAATGAGGTGGCGCACCACCGGCAGGAAGCGCGCAAAGAAGATGCCTGCGGTGGAGTATTTGTTCATGAATACCTCTGCCTTTTCAATCTTGTGCGGCGGCATGAGGAAATACTTGCCGAAACGGTACATGAACGGGCGTCCCAGCAGCAGGGCCATGAAGTACATGACGCACGAGCCAAGGTAGGACCCCACCGTGCCGGCCAGCACCACGCCCCAGAATGACATGTCGGCATCCGGGTAGGTGGCCACAATCGCTGCCGGGGGAACGACGATTTCGCTCGGCACAGGAATGATGGAGCTCTCCATGGCCATGAGCACCACGACGCCCCAGTACCCCCACTGCTGGATGCAGTCCATACAATAGACAAGGAATTCGTGCATGCGGGGATTATGCACACATTTGCATGGAATAAAAGTCTTTTCTTGCAATTTTTTCGCGCGCGTGATAGAGTTCCAGTCATGAAGATGTTTGTGGTAGCCGGTGAGAAAAGCGGCGATAAACAGGGCGCTCTGGTGATTCAGGAACTGCTGCGCCGCCGTCCCGATATGGAAATTGTGGGTCTGGGCGGTAACAGGATGCATGCCCTGGCTCCCGGCGTGGAGGACTGGGCAGATGCGGCCGCCGTCATCGGCATTGTGGAGGTGCTGCGCCATATCCGCTTCTTTGCCCGCAAGCTCAAGGAAATGACGGAGCGCATTGCCGCCGAACAGCCGGATTGCCTGCTGCTCATCGACTACCCCGGCTTTAACCAGCGCCTGGCCGAGCGGGTGAAGAAGGTTTCGCCGAAGACAAAGATTGCCTGGTTCATTGCCCCCATGGTGTGGGCGTGGAAGAAGGGGCGCATTCCCAAGCTGGCAGCGGTGCTTGACCTCATGATGTGCACCTTCCCCTTTGAAAAGCCGCTTTTTGAGAAAGCCGGGTTACGCACGGAGTTTGTGGGCCACCCGCTGGTGGATGATATCCTGGCCGCCCGCCGCACTGATGTGCGCGAGAAGAACCTCATCGGCCTTTTCCCCGGCAGCCGCAACCGCGAGGTGGAGCGCCATTTCCCGGTGTTCCTGGATGTGGTGAAGGAGCTCCGCACCCGCCACCCCGAATGGCGCTTTGAGACTTCCGCCTCCTCTGAGAAACTGGCCGCCGTCATGCGCCGCATGGCAGAGGAAGCCGGCATGCCGGCCGAGGTCATCAACATCTGCCCTGGCAGCTACCATGATCTGATGGACCGCGCCGAAGCCGCACTGGTCACCTCCGGCACCGCCACGCTGGAAGCCGCGTTGCACGAGTTGCCCTTTGCGCTGGTGTACAAGGTTTCGGCGGGGACATACTGGATTGGCCGCATGATTCTCACCATCAAGTACATTGGTATGGTGAACATCCTGGTGGACAAGCCGGTGACTCGCGAGCTCATTCAGAACGATTTCAATGTGGAGAACTGCATAGCCGAGCTGGAGCGCCTCACCCAGCCGGAATCCCGCGCCAAGGTGCAGGCCGAGATGCAGGAATCCATGGCCACCCTCGGCCACGGCGGCGCTGCAGCCAAGGCAGCAGAGGCCGTGCTTTCGCTGTTTGATGTATGAGAATACTGAGGGTAACCGGAGTCCTCATCGGCTTTCTGCTCCTGTTTGTTGTATTGACAGGCTGCTGCCTTGTGGAGCATTCGGCGGTACAACCGGCTCATACCCTGGCGCCAGGGGATGAGCAGGGAATGCGCGGGCATGTGGAGCATCTGTGCGCGCAGCCGCGCTATGGCGATACACTGGAGCATGCCCGGTGCTATATTGAGAAGAAGCTGGCTGCCGCCGGCTGGCAGGTCCGCCTGCAGGAGTTCACCACGGAAGAGGGCGAGACCCACTACAACATCTGCGCCCTGCGCCGCGGAAAATCCGGGAAACGGTATATTATCGGCGCTCATTACGATGCGTGCGATACCGGGGAAGGGGAGAATCCCGGGGCAGATGACAATGCCAGCGCGGTGGCTGCCCTGCTGGAATTGGCGGCCCGGCTGCCAAAAGCTACGCCTGAGCATGATGTTGAGCTGGTGGCCTGGGCCTGTGAGGAACCTCCCTGGTTCGATAGCGCGGATATGGGCAGTGCGCATCACGCGGCAGCCTGCGACCGGGAGAATGTGCGGGGCCTTATCTGCCTGGAGATGCTGGGGTATTTCAGCGATGAGCCGGATAGTCAGCCCTCCCTGTTTCCCGGGTATTCCCTGTTGCTGCCGACGGTTGGCAATTTTGTTGCCGTGGTGGGCAATATGGAGGCATACAGCCTTGCGCAGCAGATTTATGCCGGCCTGAAGCAGCAGCTGCCGGCTGCCCGTATCAATGTGCCCTGGGCTGGGGGAACCGAATTATTCTTCAGCGACCACCGCAATTACCACCCTCTGGGGATTCCCTCCGTCATGGTTACAGACACCGCCATGATTCGCAATCCCCATTACCATGAGCTGACCGATACCCCCGATACCCTCGACTACCGCCGCCTTAACCTGGTAACACGCGGACTCGTCCGCATCGTGACCAGCCTCGCCTGGCCGGAGCAGTGAGCGCAGCCCCTGGTTTTCCAGGATAAGGGCCAGAAGCGCCCCCAGGAACAAGGATAGAACCACATAGCCGGAAAACAGATACCGGCCGCATACCCTGGCTATACATCTGGTGTTCACAATGTTGCTTTCTGCTGCATGCAGTTGAGGATAACGGAGATGATGGTTTCCATCTCATCCGGCCTGGATTCGGCGATGAGGATGACCCGCGCCACGAGGGTGGCATCGGCCAGCCTTTTGCAGCCGTTGATGAAAAGTGCGTTATTGCGGTCGAGAAAATACAGGAACACGGCGGCTGCAATGCGCTTTTTATGCACGGATGCAAAACAAAAGGATATCGGCTGGGGTCAGGGGCACATGTGTCCCAAAGTTTCATTAGGACTGCTTTCAAATTCTTGTAGCACAGCTAATTAACAATAAGCTGCTAAATTGAAATTTATTGGCGAGCATCGCGAGCGGAATTCATAGCCCACGGTAGTGGGCGTAAGATGGGGGGTAAGCTCGCGT
>JAFYRS010000149.1 GCA_017546845.1 Akkermansia sp. | reverse complement strand
TACTTTATACCGCCCTGACGGGCTCAAAAATCCGCGCTCTCCGCGCGCCAGAATAGACCGATAAATTAATCTACGAAACTTTGGGACACATGTGGTGCAGGAAAGGCGCGTTTTCCAGACAAGAGTCAATATCTTATTTGATGCGGTCGTTTTCACCGGTGCCCCAGGTGGGCTTGAAATCCGGGATGCGGTTGCCGCTGCCGGGGCAGTCTGCCGGCACGCGGTACTGCTCGCGCAGCTTGTGGTAGGTCTCGGTGAGCTGCTTCATCACATCGACATAGGCGGGGTCCTGTGCCACATTCCGCATCTGCTGCGGGTCCTTTTCGTTGTCGATGAGCATCCACTCGTTCTCCGGCGTGCGGACACCGCTCTTGCGCTCCTCACCGGTGGGAGTCCAGATGCGGGCGAAGGTGTAGCGCTGGGTGCGCAGGCCGTCGTGGCGCGGGGCGTTGTGTTCGCCCGGCTGCTCGTAGAAGGCATAGTAGAGCGGGCGGTCGCGGAATTCGGGGGCATCACCGGTCTTGAACAGCGGAGTCAGGGACACACCTTCCATGGTGCGGGTGTTTTCCTCGGTGTTCACCCCGGCAATTTCCAGAATGGTGGGGGCGTAGTCAATGTTCTGCACCATGGCCTGGGAACGCGTGCCGGCGGTGATGTGCCCCTTCCAGCGCATGACCAGCGGCATGCGGAAACTCTGCTCGAAAATCCAGCGCTTGTCATACAGCCCGTGTTCGCCCAGGTAGAATCCCTGGTCGCCCACATAGATAACAAGCGTGTTTTCGGAAAGCCCGTGGCGGTCCAGGTAATCCAGCAGGCTGGAAATGGACTGGTCAACCGAGAGCAGGGTGCCCAGGTAGTCTTCCATGTACCAGCGCCAGCGGTATACCGCCATGTCGCGTTCGGTCTGCACCTTGCCGGCGCGGAAGTCCGCCACGAACTCGCGCGTGCGCGGTACGAAGAAGTTCTCATACACCTCTCTCATACCGGGATCCAGGAAATCCAGCCCCCAACCGAAATTGTTTCTGGCGGGGAACTTGGGCTGGTGGGCATCCCAGTCAAAATCCTCCGGCACGCCGCCGTTCTCCTTGAACACACCGCGGTCCACCATGCCGCGCAGCGCCCACTTCGGCACAATCTCCTTCATGACGTCAAAGGGAATCTCCTTCTGCATCAGGTGGTTGTCATTCCAGTTGCACATATCCCAGAGCACGCTCTGGCGGTTGTGGCGCAGGAATTCCGGGCGGTTGGCGTAATCATCCATCAGGGTATCCGGCGGCGTCAGCTTGGAAACATATTCCTTCACCGCCTTCAGGTGGCGCGGGGCAGGAATCCAGTTGCGGTGCGGTGCCTTGTGCCCCACAATCAGCGCAAAGGGCTTGTTCTTGTCGCGGTTCTCCATCCAGTCAATCGCCTTGGTGGTCACCAGGTCGGTCACGTAGCCCCGGTCCTGGTGGCTGGTAGTGCGGCCTTGCACACCGAGCTGGTGGAAGGTGGGGTTCCAGTAATCTCCCTGGCTCGGGAACACCTGCCAGGAATCGAAGCCTGTCGGCTGGGAAATCAGATGCCACTTGCCCACAATACCGGTCTGGTAGCCTGCGGCCTGCAGCATCTTCGGGTAGGTCGGCTGCGCGCCGTTGAAGGCAGGGCCGCCGTAGTTGTAGAGGAAACCATTATTGTGGGAATGACGCCCCGTCAGCATGCACGCTCGGGAAGGGCCGCACAGCGAGTTGGCGCAATACGAGCGGTCGAACACCATACCCTCATTGGCCAGACGGCGGAAACCCGGCATCGGCATCGGCGTGTCGGCATCGCAGCTGCCCAGCACTTCGGGCGAGTGGTCATCCGTGATGATGAAAAGCAGATTCGGCCGGGTATCTGCCCCCACTGCCGTTCCCACACAGAAAAGCGTAGCTAAGGTTGTCAGAATCGGAGTCAGCTTCATAATGGCTCTATCCTACCAGAATACGCCTGTTGCGTCAATCGAAGTTTTCATCCTGTTCAGAAATGCGAATCAAAGATGTTTCGTTGAAAATGATAGTCGGAAATATCCCCTCTTTACGCTTTTTTTTAGGTGTTCAGCATGAATGAATAGCGAGATAGTTAAAATAAAATAATTATCACCCCCCCCCCCAGAATCTTATATAATGCGCTGGTAATAAGCAATTAGCGAAATCTGATAAAAATGATTTAAGAAAATGCAGAAATAATGCTTGTGTTATCGGGCTGCTTTGATAGAATCTAGCCCGGTTAGCGGGAATCAGGATTACTGGAAATCATGGACTTTTCCTTATTCAGAGCAGGACATAAAGTGCAGCGCGGAGCATCGCGCTGGATGCTTTATTTTATGGCCATGCTGGGTAGTGCTTCTGGTCAGGAAACGCTGGTGGATTATTGGTTTCTGTGGGGGGATGAGAAGGCCGCAAGCCCTGGAGGGGATGCATCGCGCGTAATCCGCGTGGAGGGGGCTAAGGGAGAGCATTATGTTCCGGTGTATGAAGATATGCACTGCCACCCCTTGGTGGCACAGGCCAGGGCAGGTCTCAACGCCAGGATGCGCCAGGAAGCGCTCAAGCTTTCCCGCCAGTACCGGGATGCCGGAATGAGCCCTGGGGCCGCTTATGAAAAAGCCTGGGCGGAGGTATACCAGCGCTTCCGCAGTCAGAGCAGTCAGGAAGAGGTAAAGGAAACGCTGTTGCAACTGGTGGCGCGCACGCAGGCAGCTGGTGCCGGCGTGTCCGCGACCGATGCGGCAGTGCAGCATGTGCTGCAGCTGCTGGTGCTGCATGAGGAATTGCTTGAAACCGCAGAAGCCCGGGAGTTACTGGATTATCTTTCCCGGCAGCAACTTATTTTTGAGAAAGAAGCCCCCACGGGGGAACCCGGCACCAATGATGCGCTGATGGTGCTTTTTGCCGATGCCATGGTTCATGGCATGAAGGGTGCCAATGCCTTCCGCGATGCCCAGTTCAAGCTGAACCGGGAGCGCATCATTCACCACGAACTCACAGGCTACCGCGCTCCCTGGGGAGCGGGGCTCGGCTCCCGCATCAACTACCGCCAGGCTTCCCGGAAGAAGGTCATCGCCGCGACGACTCTGGGCTCCGGCACGCTGAAGACCGCTCTTCCTGATGAGGAAGAGAAGGAGAAACAGCAGGAGCAGGAAGAAGAGAAGAAAGTAATCACGGCCTCCGGGGAGGCAGAAAACAACGGCCCGAAGCCAGTCTACATGGGACCACCCTCCGGCGGGGGGGACGGCCCCGCGCGCTTTGCCCTGGTGCGCGCGGCGGAGCCGGTAGCGGCGGATGATGCCACGGCGGATTTGTCGGTTGCGAGCAAGAGCAATGCTGCCTTGTATTTTACCAGCGGTGATACGGTGACGGGGCAAACGGTTGTTTCCAGCGATAAAGGTAGCGGTAACACTAATAACAGAAATTATACCGTAGAAACGCAGGGATCTTACAAAGGCCCGGTTTACTGGAAGACAACTACGGGAAAAACGTCGGTGAGCTATTGGGTGGGGGATGCCAATGCTGCGCTTCAAACTGACAAAAATAAAGTTGTAACTGACTCCAGCTCCAATACGATAGCAGGAAATATCTCGCTTATAGATTTAAGTGAAGGTGCCAGCCTGTATCTGGGTGGCTCTGCCAACTATGGCGGTACGCTGCGCATTGTTTCCGGTTCAGGGGATTATGCAACACTGGGTGGATATGCCCCGACGCAGGCTACCTGTCTGGTGGAGAATCTGGCGGGTAGTGGCAACCTGCTGCTGCGCGGGTACAATACCTCTGGCTCTACCAACTTCACCATTAATTCCAGCACTTTTGCCGGTACCCTGTACATGGTGGCTGATGGCGGAGGTTATGTGCGCGTTAATCTGGAGGGGGAACAATGGGGGAATACACTCATTGATTTTACGCCTCCCTCCGGTGTGGCTACCAGTGCTTTTGGTACCAGTAGTAATGCAGATTCGCCCGAGGTGTTGAACTTGAATAACCATACAAGCCTGAAGGGCTTGCGTGGCGGCGGCACCAACAGTTCCGTGCTGCTGAATGGGTATACGCTCTCCCTGGGGCCAGCGAAAGATGATGATTACACATACAGCAGTGCGTTGATCTCCTCCGATGGGCTGCTGATTAAGAAAGGCGACGGGACGCAGCG
This sequence comes from Akkermansia sp., assembly GCA_017546845.1. Taxonomy (GTDB): domain Bacteria; phylum Verrucomicrobiota; class Verrucomicrobiia; order Verrucomicrobiales; family Akkermansiaceae; genus Akkermansia. Next base: position 7,205 of record JAFYRS010000149.1, on the reverse strand, counting down.
CTTTGCCAAAAATGTCGAGACAAATGGTGTGCAGGTCGATTCTGGTACTCTTCATGTGGGGGGGGATTTAGTGGTTCATTCTCTTGCGGTGAATTCCGGGGCGGTACTGACCACCGCGGCCGGGGTGGATGCCGATGTGCTTGAACTCCACGGAGGAGCAATCTGGAATATGGGGGAAGATGTCAACAGTTCCTCCAGCACCGTCAATCTGTACAATTTGCAGGACGGGGCCATCACGCTGAAGGCCCTGGATTCCACGACCTGGACAGCGGCAGCCATCTATGATTTTGCCAACAGCGGCCTCAGTTCGTATGATTCGGCATTGTTCTGGGTGCAGGGCGGCGTCGCGCTCAATCTGGGTAACTCACTTACATTCTCAAATGTGGGGGGCGAGTTTTCTGCGGGTGATACCTTTGCCCTGTATTACGGAAATTCAAGCTCTCTTGCCGGGTACGATGGCCAGAGTGTTTCAATCAATCTGAATGGCTTAGCGTGGTCGAATTCCTCCTATGTGTGGGACGCCGCCAGTACCACGCTCCTGGTGAAATTGGATACCGGTACGCAGGAACCGATCGAGCCTGACCCAGACCCTGAGCCAGACCCTGAGCCTTCCACTTACCGGTATGTGTGGAGTGGTGTGAGCAGCGGTGAATCTGCGCCCGGCTGCGCAGCCGGCGGCATGGTGCTGGGCAATGAATGGCGCGCAGATGGCTCTGCCGAAAATGCCGGCTGGCACGAACAGGCTGTCTCCGGCGCAGATGCCGGTGTGTATGTCAACGGTAATGCGGTTCTTTTCCGCGATACTGATGTCCATGGCAACAGCGAAACCACCCGTGATGTCATCATCCATGGTGCTGTGGCCCCCGGCTCGGTCATCACTGTTGATGCTGATGCAGCCGCGGGTTCGAGCGGTTCGGGGGATGCCCTGCTCCAATATGGCTATGCCCTCATCGGCACCGGCACGATTACAGATTACAAGGACAAACTGGGCAACCTGATCTCCAGAACCTCCATCAGCCAGGAGGGTTCGGCCATGCTGGTGCTTAATACGGCCAACTCCTTCAGTGGCGGTGTAACTCTGGCCGAGGGAACATCCCTTTACCTGGGCTGCGACCGCGCCGCAGGTACTGGAACCATCAACATGGGGGAAAATACCACTCTGTATGTGAATTATCGCTCAGATGACCTCAACTTCCGGACTCCGGCGGTGAGTAATGCTCTCGTGCTTGCTGGTGAAACCGCCATCCGGGCAGGTACTGGTTCCTATGGGGAAGACAGAATGCCTTCCGACTGGCGCATGCTGACTCTGTCCGGCGGAATTTCGGGTTCAGGGACGCTTTCTCTTTACGGTTATTCCTATTTGGTTAAGCCGACTGCGTATGAAGACCGGCTGGTTTCGTTCAACTATGTATCGGCCTTTGCCATTAATGAGCGCGACGCTGTGGCGGCAGGTGGAGGCAAACCTAGTCGCTTTACGGGAACGGTTTACCTGAAGAACGAGTTCAATGGCCGCCCCGATAATGTTCAGGAAATTCCCGTTAATAAGAATAAGATCCTCGCCGGTGCGCTGCAGTTGACTCTGGTGGATGATGTGTTTTCTGAGGCAACCCTGAACCTGACCCGGGATAAGTCGATAGATCGTACGGCCGGTCATAACCAGGCGCAGACAGGCGCTGCCGGTAAGCCTTCCACCTCGGATAACATTCTGGTGTTGAGCGACAATTCCCAGATCCGGATTAAGGCGTTGGAGGCGGATTTCCTCGGCCATGGTTTCAAGCTGAATTACCGTGATAATAACGAGAGCAATTACATTCCGATTACCGCTTATATTTCTGATTACGAACAAGAGGAGGAGCGCTGGGTGGTGCGTGTTGTGACAGACGGTTCCACGAACCTGGTGTTGGAGGATGATTCCAGCGCGGTGCATAAGTTTGCGGGCTCCATGGGTTTTGCGCATTCGTATACAGAACAGGGCCAAGCCTATATCTATGCTGCCGGTAGTTCTACAAAAGCCGAAACGGTTGTTCTTGCTCCCTCCGAGCCCGGCGGTGGTTCTCTGGGCTCGGAGACTTTAAGCCTTGAAAAACGTGGCTCTTCTACGCAGTACATTCATTCGGCCCACTTGCAGGAATTGTCCGTTGTCGAGGGTACGGTTGGCTTTAATCACCTGAGCCTGGCCGGTAATCTCAACATAGTCGGCGGTGCGGAATTGCAGCTCTCATCCGCAACAAATGCTGCCACGGGGTGGGAGAATATCACGGATTCCGGCTATAATTCCACCTCGAATCTGGCCATCACAAGTGGAAACCAGGTGATGGTGGCCACGCTGCCTGATACCGGGACTGTAACCAGAACCGCCACCGTGGAGGGGAGCCTGACCCTGCTGGAAAGCAGCAGCCTCTCGTTCTACATCATGGACGACGAGCCGAGCTCCTCCTCTGCTAACCCGCATCTGTTTGTCTCGGATACACTTACCCTGCAGCATAATACCCCGGTTGCCATCACGCTTACCGATTCGGACTTTTCGCTGAACATCAAACCTAAGTATTATCTGGCCAGTGCAAAAACGCTCAATGTCCAGGGCGGCTCATTCCAGGAGCAGATGGTGCCGCTGGGCTATGGTTATTATGGCATGGTGAAAGTGGAGGATGAATTCCTTGTGCTCACCATCGTTGGTGACCCCCGCCGCACATGGTCCGGCATGGTGGACTACATCAGCGATACGCACAAGGACTACGAATGGTATTCTACGGCGTATACCCCGGAGCAGCTGGAAAGTCCAACCTTTTTTGCGCCGTCTGATAACCGGTGGAAAGAAAATTACATCTACCAGCCGGGGCAGGTGGTGCTGTTCGGCAATTTGTACGAACCGAAAGGCTGGACCGCGAATGGCCACATGGACAGTAAACAGACCGTGATTGTCGATGGTGCTAAACCACCGCACCCGGGCACACTGGTGGGCGAAACGGACGAAGGTAAAAATGATACCTATGCTTTCCAGATAGATGATATATCCGTCGAGTCTCTGGGAACTGGGGAGAATGCCACCCGTGCCGATGGGTACCAGGCTGTGTGGCTGTCGGGCAGGGTTACGCCCATGTCCGTGGTAATCAATTCTTCCTATACCATGGTGAACAGCGATGGCAGCTCATCCGTTAAGGAAGATGGTACTAATTATTACTTCTACGGCGATGGCTGCATTGCGGATGCGGATCCCGCGGATCTGAAGGAAGCAGGCTTCGATGACAGCTGGAAGACAAACCTGCGCAAGATGGGGCTGGGAACAGCCGTGATAGCAACCGGTAATACCTATAGCGGCGGTACGATTATTGAAGGCGGCCGCCTGGTCATGCAGCATATCCATGCTCTGGGCTCCGGTGAAATCAACATGTTCAACCCCACCGGCAATGTTGTCAATATCCCCATCCTGCAAGGTGACTTCGCCGATACGGATAAGGAAGAGGAAACAGATGACTGGACGGAACGTGTGGGTAAGGAAAATCTCTCTGCCTACATGGGCGAGGGAATGACGACTACCACCATTCATAATACAGTGAATGTGACCCTGCAGGTGGACGAACAGGGTAGCCTTGATGCCAGCCGGACAGACGCCCGCATTGCGAATGCACATGATAAGAAGCTGGTGCTGAAAAATTTGAAGGGCGATCTCGGCACGGTGTTGACCTTGTATGGCAGCAGCCTTTCAGAAAGTGAGTCGAATCATCACGACGGCAAGTATACCTATGCTGTATTCAAAGTGCTCGATCCGAGTGAATTCTATGGCACTATCAAGATGGATGGTAACCTCTGGGGCGAAGCTGAGGGTACCAACGGCGGTAACGTGCAGATGGAAATCATGACCACTACCAAGTCTTCCAACGGGGCTGACTGGCTGCATTCCACGGTCGATTTGTCTATCCAGAAAGGCACAAACCGCACCGTGCTGGCGCTTGATGCCCTGGGAACTTCCGGCTCGCCGCAACAGCAGACCGCCCAGGTGGATTCCCTGAATGGCGGAGGAAACGGCGGTGGCCGTATCAATTCTTCCGTCCTCAGTATGAGCCAGGACCAGAAGGTGACGCTGGAGTTGGAAGGCATGGTTGCCGGTGATTATGATGGCGTGCTCGGCTTTGGTGATTTCCAGAAAACGGTTGATTACAATGCAACGCAGACCAGTATCGGCACCGTGCAGCACCATTACGGTGGCAAGGGGACTGCAGGCGAATTAAACGTGCGTAAACTGGGCATGGCGACCCAGTCGGTCAACAGCGCGTGGCTGAACCGTCTGAGCGTAGGCTACCGTCTGGCCCAGGAGGGTGAGAACGCTGATGCGGATGGTGAGATATTGGCCTCCCAGTCATCGGGACAGCGTGCTACCCAGGCGGGCGGCAGCTTTGTGGTAGATGAGGCCCTGGTGGTCTCTGACCTGAAGATTGCGGATGGTACCCATGTGGTGGTGGGGGACTTCGGGCAGGATGCCACGTATGCTCTGACTGTGGGGGATGGTGGCGTGCTCGCCTTTGACCAGCCTGCTGGTGACGCTCTAGCCAAGATTGGCGCCGGTATTCCGAAACGTACACAGGAAATCGTGATTCCGGGGAGTAATGGCGAGGAGGATAGCATTGCCATAATGGAAGTGGCGCCGGAGCGCTTTGTTCTGCTGGCCGATGGTGCCACGGTTTCCGCGTATGGCGACTGGTATACGAACCGGGTGAGAACAGAAACTGTCAATGGAGTGTCCCAGGATATTGAGGTGGGTATTGATATTGCAACCGGTGCGACGGTGACCTTCAACTCACACAACTACACCCCGGATGCTTCCATTTCTGCCGCAAACGATGTTTTTGGCCGCTATAACCAGAGCTATGTCATCCAGCTGCTGGGCGCGATGAGTGGCAGAGATGTGAACCTCATCTTCAATAATGAGCTTATCAGTGAGGCTGCCCAGCAGTCGCATGCCGTTACTATAAGCGCAGATGGTACCGGCTATGCCGGAGCTGCCGGCACGGAGATGGGCCACGTCGCCATCCGCGATATCCACCAGTTCACCGGCGATATCACCGTGAAGGATATGACTGCACTGCAGGTCAACCAGTCCAACACCGCAGCGAATGCTGAGAAGGCTGATATAGAGGTAACAGTATCGGGTAAGAACGGCGCCCTGCAGTTTGTGGATGGCGTGACGGACCAGTACATCAACCAGGTGAATCTGGAGCAGGGCGGCCATGTCCTCTTCGGTGGTGAACTGCAGGAATCCCGCACCGGGTGGAAGTCGCTCGACCAGACCCAGGTGGAGGTCGACATCGCCCACCGCGAAGGAAAGCCCCCCGGTTCCATCAATAACCTGGATCTGGTGAAACATACCAGCAATAAGAGTATCAGCATCGGCGGAACGGCTGCCACCCCCGCTGTGGCGGCCAATGTTCACATCACTTCCCGTAAAACGGCTGAGGCATACAACGCCCTGGAGCTGCTGGATACCCATCTGCAGGGCAGTATTGTGGAGCTGCACGAAGCCTGCCGGCTGGATATTGCGGATGCAGTGGTGGTAGACAGGGAATCTGTCGTACGGGCCTCTGTGGCAGATGGCGGGATTGATACCTCCGCCATTGCCGTCAACCCGGAGATGCTGCAGGCTAATCTCAATGTACCGGATGTATCTGAACTGGGTAACAAGGTGAGCACCTCGGTCGGTACGGTGGTGCAGATGTCCTTCACCGGGCATTCTCATCAATCCTATACGGTAGGGTCGGAAGAAATCCTGGTGGTGCAGGCAGACCAGCTCCAGGGAGTAGATGTGACGGGCGGCGGCCTCACCCTCCAGATTCATGATGATACCTGGTATACCTGGGTGACTCCCGGTACGCGCTACATGGCGGTGCAGATGGGCGGCGGCAGCGGCCAGTTCCATTACGAGGTGGATAACACCACGGCGAGTGCCAGCTTTGGCAGCCTCATCGGCTCCCAGTTTGTCCTGCAGGATAAGGATGGCAACACGCATGAGCACTTATACTGGGTGACCAGTACCGAGGTGAGCGAAGCTACCGGAACGGAAGTATCTCCGTACCTGCTTTACTTTGCCGTGAACATTCCCGAGCCCGCCACTGCAACGCTGAGCCTGCTGGCGCTGGCTGGTCTCTGCGCCCGCCGCCGCAGGAAATAAGGCTTGACTTGCCGGGTGGGCAGACATACCATGCAGGTGATATGATGAGGTTCCCGCAACTTTGTTCCCTGTGTACACTGCCGGCTTTACTGGTCGGGTGTGCGCAGGTGGATACGCTGCAACACCGGCCGGAAAAAGCATGGGAATATACAGAGGTGGCCTGCATGGCCCCGGATAAATCATACCCGTTCCCCTGCGGTAAAGGTGAGTTGCGAGTGCTGGAGCTCCCGGAGAGTGAATATTCTAAATGCCTTACGTTTTCAGATGCCTCGGGAAACAAGGTGCCGTTAATGGAAGGTGAGCGCACGTTCGGCTATGCTGCGTGCTGCCATGAACCGCAGTATATAGTACTGTTCGATAACTATGCCAGCAGGCAGAATCGGGTGCATGTGTATCGCATAAAAGATAAACATCCAGTTCTTTACTACGACGGAACAAGAGAAATGGAGAACTCGAGCGCGCGCAATTCCTGGCGGGTGGCTTCTTGGTTTGAATCGGGTATTCTGCTGGAGCAACAGGCAGAATCTTCCGCTCCGTGCTATCATTTCCTTCCGGTAAAAAAATAATTTTTTAACTCTAACTCGCACGAAATATCGGGGCTTAGAGCGAAAGTGCAAAAATACTGCACAAAAAATCTCAAAAATACGCTTGACGCGAAAAAGAGTTTCTGGTAAACTCCGCCCACGCCCTGCTACAGGGTAGCTCGAAAGAGAGAGCGGTTCGCCGCTGACTCCACCGGGCGAGGCAATTTTCCAAGTATGACTTTCCGAGGCGCCGGAGCTGCTGAAAAGCGGTTCGCTGGCTTAACAACCTGCCAGGCGGGGCGCCGGAGAGGATAAAGAGAGGGAAGGAAAAGGTCGTGACGCGTGCCGTGGCCTGCGCCGGGATGTGATTCTCAGGAATCACGGAGCGGGGTATCACGGCACTGTCAGAATTGGAATGAGCTAATAAAAAGCCAATTCTGATGGTCCAGCAATTTCTTAAATTAATATTATGGAGAGTTTGATTCTGGCTCAGAACGAACGCTGGCGGCGTGGATAAG
>JAFYRS010000002.1 GCA_017546845.1 Akkermansia sp. | reverse complement strand
CTCACGGCCATGTTCGAACGCCGGAGAGACTGGAAACACCAGACCCGCGCCCAGTTCAAGGCCCTGAAAGCCAAAACCCCGCAGGAGGAGCAGGACAAGCTGCGTCCGAAATACCTGCAGGCCGCATGCTGCGTCATCGACAACGCCACCGGCGCCCTGCTGGCCGTGGTGGGCGGGCGGGACAGCACGGAATCCCCCCTCAACCGCGCGCTGCAGAGCCGCCGCCAGGTGGGTTCCGTGTTCAAACCACTGGTATACACCGCGTTTTTTGAACGCGGCTATGGCCCGCGCAGCATGATATCCGACGGCCCGATTCAGCGCGGCGAAATTGCCGGAGCTCCCCGCTGGCGCCCGCGCAACTCCGACGGCCGGTTCACCGGCATGAACACTGCCGCCTGGGGGCTGCTCAAAAGCCGCAACACCATGGCCGTGCGCGCCGGCAATGCCGCCGGGCTGCAGAATGTCATCAACACCGCGCTGACTGCCGGATTCCCGCGCCCCACCTACACCCTGGGGCCCACCATCTACCTGGGCACCTGGGAAGCCTCACCGCTGGAAGTAGCCGGTGCCTTCACCGCCTTTGCCAACGGCGGGGTGCGCCCCACGCCCTACATCATCCAGCATATCACGGACAAGGAAGGCCGAGTGGTGTGGCAGAACACCCCCTCTGCCCGCCGCCTGTGTTCCACCCGCTCTGCCAATGCCATCTCCGCCGTGCTGCAGCAGATAACCAAGCCGGGCGGTACGGCAGGCAGCATGCAAGCGCTGGGCTTCAAGCACCCCTGCGGCGGCAAGACCGGCACCACCAACAACTACACCAATGCCTGGTTCTGCGGATTCACGTCTGACCTGACCGCCGCGGTCTGGGTGGGCTTTGACCGCCCCGCCATGATTGCCGACAAAGCCTATGGCGGCACGGTGGCGCTCCCCCTCTGGGTGGGAATCATGAAATGCGCCGCCGCCCGCGGTTACCAGATGGCCAGAATCCGCACAGCCCCCGCCAGCGCACGCAACTACGGGCTGCGGCTCTGCCGGGTGTCGGGCATGCTGGCCCACGCCGGCTGCGAATACGAAGGCAAGGCCTATATCGAGACCATGGCAGATTTCACCAAGAAGCGCGGCATGTGCACTGTGCATGCCGAACTGGCGGAAGACCCGGATGCAGATGCCGCAGCAGAAGAAGCAGAAGACCCGGATGCCACGCCGGATATTGATGACCTGCCGCAGGATGACGTGGCAGAAGAAGTATAAGAACCATACCATAACGTGAAGCGATTCCTCCTCATCCTCATGCTTGCCACTGCTGCCCTGGCCCAGGCCTGGCAGCAGGTGAACGAAAACGCCCCCGAACCCGCCCGGGAATTCCGCGCCGCCTGGGTGGCCACCGTCTTTAACCTGGACTGGCCCAGCAAGGCAGGTCTGCCCGCCAGCCAGCAGAAGGCCGAGTTGCTCCGCATCATCGAGCAGGCCTCCCGCCTGCGGCTCAACGCCATCATTCTGCAGGTGCGCCCGAACGGAGATGCGCTCTACAAATCTGATATAGAACCCTGGAGCGCCTGGCTGAGCGGGCCCGGCACCAACCCGGGATACGACCCGCTGGCCTTTGCCATTGCAGAAGCACACCGCCGGGGCATTGAAATCCACGCCTGGTTCAACCCGTTCCGCGCCACGGTGAGCAGCCGCCCGGTGGGCCGCAGCCATATCTCCCGCCGCCAGCCAGGCTGGTTACTCAAAGCTGGCAGCACCACCATGCTCAATCCCGCGCGTCCGCAGGCGCGGGGGCATGTCCTCAAGGTCATCATGGATGTGGTGCGCCGCTACAACATTGACGGCGTGCACCTGGACGACTACTTCTACCCCTACCCGCCGCACCACAACGTGGCCGATGGCCGCACCCCCGCCCAGCGCCGCGCAGCCATCGATTCCTTTGTGCAGGAACTATACCAGCAGGTGAAGCAGGTAAAACCCCACGTGCGTGTGGGTATCAGCCCGTTCGGCATCTGGCAACCGGGCTTCCCGGAGCAGGTGCAGGCCGGGGTGAATGCTTACGAAGACCTGGCCTGCGATGCCCGCAAATGGCTGGCCAGAGGCTGGGTGGATTACCTCTCACCCCAGCTCTACTGGCGCTGCGAAGGTCCCCAGAGCTTCCCCGCCCTCATGCAGTGGTGGAGCAGCATCAACCCCAGCCGCCCGGTGTGGCCGGGCATTGCCTCTGTGCGCATTGACAGCAAGGAAGACCCCGGCCGCAAAGCCTCCGAAATCGGCCGCCAGATTGCCTACTCCCGCCAGCTGGCACGCCAGAGCTGCGGCCAGCTCTTCTGGAGCTGGAAATCCCTGGGCACCAACCGCGGCGGCATCCAGAAAGTGCTGGCAGGCTGCTACAAATCACTGGCACTTCCCCCCGCCATGCCCTGGAGCGGCAGCACCCGCCCGGAGCGCCCTTCCGTGCAAGCGCAGGATACCGCCAGCGGCTGCACCCTCACCTGGCAGGGCAATGCCCGCAAATGGGTAGTCCAGGTAGGCAGCAAAGGCCGCTGGTTCACCCTGGATGTACTGCCCGGCAACTGCAACAGAATCACCCTGCCCCCGCGCGTAGCCAACACGCTCGACCGCATTGCTGTGCGCCCCATTTCCCCCACAGGTGTGAGCGGAATCCCGGGCGTTCTGGCCCGCTAAGCCCGATTTTTCTCCCGGAAATGGGCTGAAATCGCGAATTTAGAGTTGAACTGTACTCTAGCGATGCTATAATATCACGCGTTATGAGTACCGACGCAACCAAAGTCGAGCTTCCGAGCTCCGTGAAACGCTATGCCCTTTACCTGATGGTAATGGCAGGCCTTGGTGGTCTTCTCTATGGTATTGACGTAGGCGTGATTGCCGCCGCTCTGCCGTATATTGAAAAGACCTCTTCCTACACCCCGCAGCAGCTGGCCATCGTGGTGGCCGCCGTGCTGTTCGGCTCCGTTCTTTCCTCCCTGTTCGCAGGCATGCTTGCCGAATGGCTGGGGCGCAAGAAGGTTATCATCCTCTCTGCCCTGCTGTTCACGCTGAGCATTCCGGTCATCTGCTTCTCCAATGGCGTGTTTGAGATGCTGATGGGTGGCCGCATCCTGCAGGGTGCCAGTGCCGGTCTCGTGGGTGTGGTGGTTCCCATGTACCTGGCTGAATGTCTGGATGCCAATTCCCGTGGTAAGGGTACCGGCATGTTCCAGTTCATGCTTACCGTCGGTCTCGTGTTCGCCGCCGTTATCGGTCTGGTGACCACCATGCTGGTAGGCGCTGCTGATGATCCCACCGTGACCGCCGAACACAAGGTGGCCGCCTGGCAGGTTATCTTCTGGTGCTCCTCCATCCCCGGTCTCATCCTCTTCTTCGGCGCTTTCAAGCTGAAGGAATCCCCCCGCTGGCTGTACCGCCGCGGTCAGCGCGAGCTGGCTCTCTGCTCCCTGGCCTCCAACAACGGTGACGCCGCCGCCAAGGAGATTCTGGACGAAATGATTGCCTCCGACGCCGCTGAGGAAGCCGCCAAGGCTGATATGGCCGAGGCCGCCAAGGGCGATTCCCTCTTCCAGCGCAAGTATGTGATTCCCTTCATCCTGGCCGTCGTGGTGCTGGCCTGCACGCAGGCTACCGGCATCAACTCCGTGCTGAACTACTCCGTGAAGATTTTCCAGCAGGCTGGCCTGCAGGGCGAAGTAGCCAACATGGCTGACCTTGCCATCAAGGTGACCAACATGCTCATGACCATCGTGGCCGTGACCCTGGTGGACAAGAAGGGCCGCACCTTCCTGCTCAAGATGGGCACCATGGGCATCATCGTTGGTCTTGCCGGTGTGGGCGCCATGTTCCTGTCCGTGGAAAATGAACGCGTTGATGTAACCGCTCAGGTGGCTGCCCTGGTGCAGGACAACGCCCTGAACGTATCTGCCGCCGATGCCGTGAAGGCCGCCGCCACCCCCGAGGTGCTGGCCGCCCACCCCGACTTCATGCAGGGTGAATCCGTGGCTCCCGGCATGCAGCTCATCGTGACCTACACGCAGGGTCAGGACAGCATGCAGAACGTGGCTGAGGTTCGCGCGGACGGCGCCGCCGATGGTGCTTCCATCGTCATCGCCAAGAGCACGGCACTTGCCCCCACCTTCATGGATGACATCTGCTTCTGGACCACCCCGCTGCCTGAAGGCGCTGTGAAGGAAGTCACCATCACCAAGGCCGAAATCGGCATGAAGCCCAACGCCGTGACCGGCTGGATCGTGGCAGGCTTCTTCGTGGTGTTCATCGCCTTCTACGCTGCAGGCCCCGGCGTGTGCGTATGGCTGGCTCTCTCCGAGCTCATGCCCAACCGCATCCGCGCCAACGGCATGGCCATTGCACTGCTCATCAACCAGGGTGTTTCCACCACCATCGCAGGTACCTTCCTGCCCTGGGTGGGCAACTCCGGCTACTCCACGGTATTCTTCTGGCTGGCTGGCTTCACGGTAATCTACTTCATCACCGCAGCCTTCTTCATGCCTGAAACCAAGGGCCGCACCCTCGAGGAAATCGAGCAGTACTTCAAGACGGGCAAGATGCCCGAAAAGAACTAATCCACCAATTAGTCTGACCGCCTTTTTCACCGGCTCCCCCGACACGCCATTCCGGGGGAGCCGGATTTTTTTCTGCACTGCAATCCCCAGGAAAACCTGCACTTCCGCAGGCTTTCATGCAGTAATACACCTAACAAAAAAAGCCGCACAGGGCGCTCAACGCCCTGCGCGACTCTGACAACTTTCCGCACCTGAATGCGAAACAGGCTTACGCCTTCTTCTTATTCTTCTTAGGCGGACGCCCACCCCGGTTCTCAGGCTTGGGGAACATAGAGGCATAGGTCAGCTCATCGTCCGACATAGGCGGAACAATACTGCCACCTCGTTCGCGAAGCTGGCGGGAGAACAGGCGGACAGCAGCCAGCAGCACGCTATTGCGGCTGCGCTTGTAGCTATCTGCCGTGCCGTCTACCATATTCAGCAAATCAACCGGGCAACGAAACGTAACAATTCGGCTCATATATTATTAGGTATGGGGTGAAAAATTAATGAGAGTGACCACAGCAGCAATCCCCGTGGTCATGCGACTCCCCGCACTGACAATGCTGACCGCCGTCGCAACCGCAGTCGGGATTCCCGCAACTGCAGCAGGAGTGCCCGGCCTCGGGGTCATAGTCAGCATCCTCAATCTCCGGGGGCAAGGGGATATCATCATCCGGGTGGTACGGCGGCTCCAGGCGCGCAGCCAGCGTGGGCGTTGCGGCCACTTCTGCCGCGAAACGGCCATGCATGTTGCGCGTGCGCAAATCTGCCCCGGCGGCCAGCAACTGGTCCACGATGGATTCGTAGCCGTAATAAGCCGCCAGATGCAACGGAGGCTGGCCATACGCGTTGCGGGCATTCACATCTGCCCCAGCGGCCAGCAGCAGGGAAATGAGCGCAGCATCGGGCTCAACCCCCATATTGGCCAGGTCCGGAGCCAGATCCACCTCATCCTGCAGCAGCAAGGTAGCAGCGCGGCTGAGCGTTTCTGCATCTTCTCCATTCATCAGCGCCTCCAGGAACTCCTGCACCGGCTCATCATAATCGTCCGGGTCAAGGTCGGCTGCCATTTCGCGCAAATCTTCCGGGAGCACGCGAGGTTTTTCCTCCTCCTCCAGAGTCACGCTGTTCCATTGCAAATCGCTCATGTCCCCAATATACCGCAAAACGCTCCGCGTTTCCAGCATAATGTCACAAATAACCCGCGCGGAGAACTTTATACTTTACTTAAATACGCAAAAGTGTAGCATGAATACATGGCCAGACGCACTGTGAACAAATTAACAAGCACCCGCAAGCCCCAGCCTTCCGGCAAGGGAGGGTGGGTTGTCGCGCTTCTGCTAATTGCACTTGGCGGCGGTGGGTACTACGGGTATGACCTCTACCAGCAGAAGGAAAACGAACGCAAGGCAGAAGAAGCCGCGCGCCGCGCGCGCCTCGAGGCCGACAAGCGGCTTGCGGAAGAAATGGCCCGCCAAGCGGCTGAGAAAGCAGAACGCGAACGCCTTGCCGCAGAACAGGCCGAGCGCGAACGACTGGCTGCTGAGGAAGAAGCCCGCCGCAAAGCCGCGGAAGAAGAGGCCGAGCGCCGCCGCAAATTGAAGGAAAGCCAGGCCAAAGACACACCTGCAGAGCCCGAGCCCACCCCCACCCCGGCAGAGCCCGAGCCGCGCCTCGTTCATCATGACGAACAT
>JAFYRS010000148.1 GCA_017546845.1 Akkermansia sp. | reverse complement strand
GACTTTTTCAGGCAAAACGCACTCTTACGGCGGCTTCTCTGTCTGCAAGGAATGTGCCATCCCCGCGTATGCGCTTGAAATGGGAGCGCAGCTCTACGGGCGGCAGGGCAACACGCCGCTTGTTTTACGCGCCTTCTCCCATTCGAACGTGCAGGCCTACCGTCTGACCATTGCGCCAGACTCCATCGTCGTTGAAGGGGCAGGCCCCGCAGGTTTCATCTACGCGACCGCCACGCTCCTCCAGCTTGCAGCCATCCGCAACGATTCCATCCCAAAGCCCTGCTGCAGACCGCCGATGAGCACCTTGTCGTACAGGGCGTCAATGTAGAGGCGGTTGCGGAGTGCCTTGGAGATGCAGTTGCCAGCCAGCGGGTCCTTGGTGCGGCCGCCGAAGCCGTAGATGGCTACGGCCAGCAGGATGCCGACGGCCAGGGAACCCATGCTGACGTAGAAGGGCAGGCCGAGTTCGAAACCGTGGGCGTGGAAGCCGTTGAAGGGCACGAGGTCATTGGCGATGAAGCCATAGCCGGAGATGATGGCCATGACTGCCAGGATGAGCAGAGGCAGTGCCATGGTGAAGCCTGCTTCCTTGGCGTGTTCGGCACCGTGGGCGCGGGCGCTGCCCAGGAAGGCCACGATGCAGAGACGCAGCATGTAGAAGGTGGTGAGGGCGGCTACGCCGGCACCCACCCAGAAGAAGACCGGGTTCTTGGCCAGTGCGGCATCGAGGATGGCTTCCTTGGAGAAGAAGCCGGAGAAGCCGGGAATGGCGATGAGGGCGCAGGTGCCCATGAGAAAGCAGAGCACGGTAAGCGGCATGCGCTTGCGGAGACCGCCCATTTTCCAGATGTCCTGCTCGTGGTGGCAGCATACGATGATGGCACCGGCACCCAGGAAGAGCAGAGCCTTGAACCAGGCGTGCGTGTAGAGGTGGAACATGGCGGCTTCACCGGCCAGCAGACCCACGGCCATGACCATGTAGCCCAGCTGGGAGAGGGTGGAGTAGGCCAGGATGCGCTTGATGTCGTCCTGCTGCACGGCCATGATGGCGGCGATGACAGCGGTGATGGCACCCACGCTGGCAATGATGCAGCAGGCGGTTTCGGTGAAGGCTTCAACGCCCATGCTCACTTGCAGACGCACGAGCATGTATACACCGGCGGCCACCATGGTGGCGGCGTGGATGAGGGCGGATACCGGGGTCGGGCCTTCCATGGCGTCGGGCAGCCACACGTGCAGCGGGAATTGGGCTGATTTACCCACAGCGCCGCAGAAGAGGCACACGATGGTGACGGTGAGCAGGGCCGGGGCAATGCCTGCGGCCTTGCCGCCCATGTCGGCAAAGTTCATGGTTCCGAAGAAGCCCAGGGTGAGCAGGATGCCCAGCAGGAAGCCGAAGTCGCCCACGCGGTTGGTGATGAAGGCTTTCTTGGCGGCATCAGCGGCGCTGGCCTTGTTGAACCAGTGGCCGATGAGCAGGTAGGAGGAGAAGCCTACCATTTCCCAGCCGATGAAGGTCATGGCCAGGTTGTCTGCCAGCACGATGGTGCTCATGCTGAACATGAAGATGCTCAGCCCGGCGTAGTAGCGGCTCAGGTTGGAGGAGTCGCCCTTCATGTAGCCGATGGAGAAGAAATGCACCAGCAGACCAATGCCGGTGACCACCAGCATCATGCGCATGGCAAGCGGGTCCATTACCAGTCCCAGGTGCAGGCAGAGCTGCTCCAGGGAGCAGGGCATCCAGGTGTAAACACCGGGGATGCCGGTCTGCAGACCGTTGAGGTAGGCAACGCAGAGCCCGAAGGTGCCTGCTGCGGAAAGCAGGGACAGCGTGGCGGCCAGTCGCGGGTGCTTGCTGAAGCACAGCCAGTCGATGGCGGCTACCAGCAGGGGCAGCACCAGGAATAACCAGGGGAGATTATGAATCATATTCATGCTGGTGTTCGTTTAGTCTTTAAGTGAGTTGAGAGCCGTGCTTTCAACCGTGCGACGCGCACGGAACATGGCCACGATGAGGGCAAGACCAATGGCTACTTCTGCCGCGGCAATGCCGGTGATGAACAGGGAAAGCACCTGGGCATCATACACAGGTACACCAGCGGTGCCCTGCGCGCGGGAGAATGCCACCAGCGCCACGTTGGCTGCGGTGAGCATCATTTCCAGGCACATGAACACAACGATGATGTTCTTGCGGATGAGCACCCCGGCCAGACCGATGGAGAACAGGATGCCTGAGAGAATCAGGTAATGTGCTAACGGAATCATGGGTGGGGAAAAGGGGGTTAGTCTTTGCGAATCTTGCGAGCGAGAGCCACAGCGCCCACCGTGCCGGAAAGCAGGGCGAAGCTGAGGATGACAAAGGCGATGTTGTAGTGCGTGTAGAGGCACTTGCCGAGCAGTTTCACGTCGGGAATGGAGGTGGCTTTAGCTGCGTCAGCCTCAGAAATGGCCGGGTTCTCCAGGCGTGCTGCAGCGGCTGCGCTCAGCTCGGGCAGGGCACCACCGTACTGGGCGGCGGCGGCCGGGGCTTCGCTCACGGTGCGGGCATCGCCGATGAGGAGTTCACCGAAGCTGCTGCACAGGGTCTTGGCCGGGCAGGGATTATCCGTGGCACCGGGCAGTCCCAGGGAGACATTGATGATGAGACCCGCAAAGAAACCAGCGATGAGGACGCCGACGGCGGCGTGCAGGTAGTTGCTGCTGGAGCGTTCATCGTGGATGTCGAGCATCATCACCACGAAGAGGAAGAGCACCAGGATGGCACCTGCATACACGATGAGCTGCACGATACCCAGGAACTGGGCACCCATGCCGAAGAAGATGGCGGCTACCATGGCGAAACTCATGGCCATGCACATGGCGGAGTTCACCGGGTTGCGGTAGGCTACCACACCAATGGCGCAGAGCACGGCCACTGCGGCCAGCACGTAGAACAGAATCTGACAAAGGGAGGATTCAAACATAACGGTATTTTATTTGTACTGGTTCCACTTGTTGACGAGACCCTTGCGCGTGCCGCCCAGACGGTACAGGGTCTCCTTGTCGCGGATGGCCTGTTTGCGGTCGGTGAGGGTGATGAGGTATTCCTTGGAGAGGAAGATGGCCTGTTCCGGGCAGGCTTCCTGGCACATGCCGCAGTAGATGCAGCGCAGCATGTCGATTTCGAACTTGGCCGGGGCTTTTTCCTGCTTCTGGCAGTTGCTGGTCGGGTCTACCTCACCGGGGGTGATGGTGATGGCACGGGCCGGGCAGATGAATTCGCAGAGCTGGCAGGAGACGCAGCGCTCGCGGCCGTCCTCGCCACGCACCAGGGTGGGCGCGCCGCGGTAGTATTCCGGCAGGCGGGAATCCCAGCGCTCATCGGGGAACTGCATGCAGACACCGACACCCTTGGTGCTGAAGTCTTTCTTGCCGCGGCTCTTGCCGAGCAGGGAGAGCACCAGGTGGCGCATGGTGATGGCAAGCCCCTTCACGAGCTCGACCACGTACACCTTGTCCAGCAGGCTGAACTTGGGGCGTTTGATTTTAATATAAGCCATAGTAGGTAAACGTTAAAGGGGTTACTTGATGAAATACATGATGGCGGCGGCCAGGAAGATGTTGGCCACGGTGATTTCCAGGAAATAGAGCCAGCCGAGTTTCATCACCTGGTCCCAGCGGAAGCGCGGCAGTGTCCAGCGCACCCACACGAAGAAGAAGATGAAGGCCAGCAGTTTCACGACAAACATGCAGAACTGGCAGAGCACCGCCAGCCATTCGCTGTAGGCGGCCAGGGCGGCATCTGCCCCGAAGCCGATGGACCAGCCACCCAGGAACAGGGTGACCACCACGGCAGAGCCGATGACCATGGCGGCGTATTCGCCCATGAAGAAGGAAGCAAACTTCATGGAGGAGTATTCGGCGTGGTAGCCGGCTACGAGGTCGGTTTCACACTCCGCCATATCGAAGGGGGTACGGTTGGCTTCTGCAAACACGCAGGTTACGAAGATGATGAAGCTGATACCCAGCGGGAGCATCATGGCCCAGCGCTGCCAGCCCAGACCCTCGCCCCAGAGCGGAAGGAGTGTCCAGCCGTTGTCTGCCTGGAACTGCACGATCTGCTGCAGGTTCAGCGTGCCGAACATCATGAGCAGCGGGATGATGGAAAGGCCCATGGATACTTCGTAGGAAATGAGCTGGGCTGTGGCGCGCAGACCGCCGAGGAACGGGAACTTGGAGTTGGAGGACCAGCCAGCCAGGGTCAGACCGTAGACGGAGAGCCCGGAGATGGCGAAAATCCACAGCGGGCCGATGTCCAGGTTAGCCACGCACATGGAGATGTTGCCGTAGCAGGTGTTCACTTCAGAGGCGAAGGGAACCACTGCGGCTGCCACCAGGGGCGGACCGAGTACCAGCATGGGTGCCAGGATGAAGTAGAACTTGCGCACGTAGGAGGGGGTGGTCTCCTGTTTCAGGAAGAGCTTGCCGCCGTCCAGACAGGGCTGGATGAGACCCCAGCAGGGAATCTCGCGGTCGAGGCGCAGCCAGGTGCAGAGCTTGGCAATCCAGCAGGTCTCCGGGATGCCGAAGAAGTGCAGCCAGTTCTTGAGGGGCTGCTTCTCCTTGCTGCCGAAGCGTTCCAGCAGGAACAGGGGCAGACCCGCACGGTTGGGACCGGGACGGTCCTGAATCCAGCCGGCCACGCGGCGCTCAATCCACACGGAAAGCACCACAAAAGCCAGAATAACGGCAAACATGAGGACCAGCTTGAGCAGCGTGTGAATCAGGTAGAACCAGATTTCGTTGCTCATGAGGTT
>JAFYRS010000147.1 GCA_017546845.1 Akkermansia sp. | reverse complement strand
TGTCACCCGTTATCACGGGCTCCGATTCTTTTTTGAAATAACCGGGGGCTGCGCTCGCTAACGCGAGCTTACCCCCGGCTACCATCTTACGCCCACTACTGTGGGCTATGAATTCCGCTCGCTACGGGTTTCGAATGCGGCTTGACTACCTTGCAATGGGGGTCTATAATCATGCACGAAAGGAAAGAGAGATGAAAACAACAATCATTACCGGTATTCTGTTATCAGGGCTTCTTTCTGCATGTTCTGTAACAAACGATCAGTCAGCCGACATCTCATCATTCATCAACACATTGAACACCCATAATGCAGCCTCAACCTGCCGGTTTGTTTACCAAGATAAAACAGGGGCTCATGAGTTGAATCTTTCCGGGAACATTTACGAAAACATCAAAAAAGCACTTCTGCATCCTGAAAATTATACAATAAAGGATTCCCTGCCGCTGGTGAGTCCACTTCTGGGAACATTCTACATTGGAGAAAAGGGCTATGTGTGGTCTGGCCACGCCAACCTGATGCCGCTGGACAGAAAAGACATCCTGGTGAAATTACCGGCTTGCTTTACCTTACCCGAGGAGGATTTCCTGGAAATCATTGATAATATTAACGATGCGGTTAAGGTGAGGAACACCTATGACCGCTTCTTCCGCAATATGTAGGGAGCAAGCACCTGTTGAAGAGGCACTCAGTGTTTCTGAATCCAGACCAGCAACAGGGCAATATCTGCCGGGGTGATGCCGGGGATGCGGGCGGCCTGGCCGATGGTGCCGGGGCGCACGCGATTGAGACGCTGGCGGGCTTCGGTCTTCATGGCGGGGATGGCGTCGTAGTCCACCCAGGCGGGGATTTTCTTATCCTCCTGGCGCTGGAGGCGCTCGGCAGAGGTACGCATGCGGTTGATGTGGCCGGCGTAGGCAATTTCGGTGGCGATGGGTTCCCAGAGTTCATCCGGATACTGGGAGCGGAGCGGCTCGGGGAGGTTGCGCCAGTCGTTATCCGGGCGGCGCAGCCAGATTTCGAGGCTGGTGCCCTCCACGCGCTGGGAGCGGGCGCGCTCTATGCCCTGCTCGATGTCAGACAGGCGTTTTTCAGCAGCAGAGCCCTGCTCTTCCGAGACGAGGCCGAGCCGGGCAGCCAGGGGGGTGAGGCGCAAATCGGCATTATCCTGGCGCAGCAGCAGACGCATTTCCGCGCGGCTGGTGAACATGCGGTAGGGTTCATCGGTGCCGCGGGTCACGAGGTCATCCACCATGACGCCCAGGTAGGCCTGGTCGCGGCGCAGGATGAGGGGTTCTTCCCCTCGCAGGGCGAGCATGGCATTCGCACCGGCCAGCAGGCCCTGCCCGGCAGCTTCCTCATAACCGCTGGTACCGTTGATCTGCCCGGCAAAATAGAGGCCGCGCACGCGCTTGGTCTCCAGGGTGGGGTTCAGCTCGGTGGGGGGCACAAAGTCGTATTCCACAGCATAGCCGGGGCGGATGAGCTGGGCGTGCTCCAGCCCGGGGATGGAGTGCACGATATCCAGCTGCACAAAGAAGGGCAGGCTGCTGGAAAGGCCGTTGAGGTAGTATTCATCCGTGCTGCGCCCCTCGGGCTCAATGAATATCTGGTGGCGGTCCTTATCGGCAAAGCGCACCACTTTATCCTCGATGCTGGGGCAGTAGCGCGGGCCGGTGCCCTCAATCACGCCGCCGAAGAGCGGGCTGTGCTCCAGGTTGGCGCGGATGATATCGTGCGTGCCCTGGTGGGTGTAGGTGATGGCGCAGGGGAGCTGCTGCAGCTCAAAATCCGCATCGGCAAAGTGGTTGAGGGTGCAGTGCGGCTCTGTTTCTCTGTGCAGCAGCTGGGTGGAGCGGTAGCTGAAAAGCGGCGGCGGGGTATCGCCGGGCTGCATTTCCAGCGCGGCAAAATCAATGCTGCTGCCCAGGATGCGCGGCGAAGTGCCGGTCTTGAAGCGCTGCAGCGGGAAGCCGAGTTTTTCCAGGCTGGCAGAGATGCCGCTGGGCGCACCGCCCAGACGCCCGCCCGGCAGGTGGTCCATGCCCACATGGAGCAGACCGCGCATGAAGGTGCCGCTGCAGAGCACGACGGACTTTGCCGCAAAGCGCTGGCCCCAGGTGGTGGTGACACCGGCCACGCGCCCCTGCTCCACCACGATTTCATCCACATCTCCCTGGAAGAGCTGGAGACCGGGGGTGGTTTCGAGCACCCATTTCATGCGGGCGCGGTAGGCGCTCTTGTCGCACTGGGCGCGGGGGGCGCGCACACTGGGGCCCTTGGAGGCATTGAGCATGCGGAACTGCAGGGCGGTGGCATCTGTATTGAGCCCCATGGCACCGCCCAGGGCGTCAATCTCGCGCACCATGTGGCCCTTGGCCAGTCCGCCGATGGCGGGGTTGCAGCTCATCTGCCCCACGGTGTCGAGGTCATGCGTGAGGAGCGCCACCGTGCCGCCCATGCGGGTGGCGGCCAGGGCGGCCTCTATGCCGGCGTGGCCACCGCCAATCACCAGCACATCAAAGACTGTGGGGACGAGATAACTCATGCTGTGGTGAGCGTGATAATGAGTTTGTGCAGAATATCGCGCGCATCCAGACCACTGGAAACCAGCGCCTTATCTGCCGCAGCGCAGGCCTGCAGATCACGCCGCGCCTTGCGGAGGCTCAGCTTGCCCACGGTGCGGGCAGCGTTGAACAGGCCGTAGGTATTCGGTGTGCCATCCTTTTTGAGGGGGAGCAGCTTGCGTCCCTCTGCCGGCAGGCGGTTGAGCGCGGCATCGAACGCGCGGTAGTTGCCGATGTCGGGTTTGTAGGTATCGATGAGCAGCCGGGCGCAGAAACGCTGGCGCACGGTGGGCACAATGGCCGCGCGCATGATGGAGACCCCCTGCTCGCCGTGCTCCAGCTGCTCGTTGACCAGGCGCACCGCCAGGCGCGAGTTGCCGTTCTCGATAGCGCGGGAAATCTCGAACACCACGCTGTTGCGCGAAACGGCTACCATGAGCTCCACGTCATCTGCCGTCACGGTGCGGCGCTCCGGGCCCAGGTACACATCCAGCTTGGCCAGCTCATTGGAAATCTGGCGTGTGCTTTCATTCACACGGTGGATAAACAAATCCAGCGCGGCGTTGTCAAAGCCCAGCCCCAGCGGCTTGGCCATGCGCAGGGTAAGAGCCGAAAGCTCGCCCTCCCAGCCGGGTTTGGTGGTATCTATCTTGGAAAATTCCTTCACCTCGGCCGCATTCCCCATCTTCTTGAAGAAGGAGCGGCGCTTATCCATCTCTGCCGCAGAGAGCACAAAGAAGGTCTCTTCCGGCAGGTTGGCCATGACCTCCACCAGTTCCTCCAGCGCCTGCTGCACGGCCTCACTGCGGGCGCCCTGCGGGGTATCGGCCATGAAGTTGGCCCCTTTCAGCCAAATAACCTTGCGGCCACCGAACATGTTCATCATCTGCAGGCCGGAGATGGCGCGCCCGATGATATCCAGCGCTTCATCCACCGTGGCCGCGGCGCCGTCGATGGTTTCGTTGCCCCAGCCGTCGCCGCCTTCCTCCAGGCGCGCATACATGGCCGCTGCAGCGGTGGCGGCAGCGCCTTCATCGCTGCCGAAAAACACAAAACTGGCTTTCTCTGCGGGCACGGGCACATTACACCAGAAAAACGCCCCCAAGTCAATCTGTTTCCGCGGTGTGTATTTTATCCCGGCCGGGATTTTCGGCTTGATTTAGCGCCATGGGCTTGCTACTATCCTGAATGTAATTACGAAGCAATTGATATGAAAGCCTTTTATCTCCTCATTCTTGCCTGCGCCGCCGTTACAGCACTCATGCCCGCCCAGGCACAAGGACGCCGCAACCGCCCGGGCAAAACAGCCGCCCCCGCCGGCAATGTAGTGCCCGCCGAACCGAAAACCGGTGTGCGCTTTGTGGTTTGCTCTCCGTCCGGCGAAAACATGCCCTCCCCGCTTTATGTGCGCAACGGCAAGGAGTTCACCGCCATTCAGATTGGTTCGCGCACAACCAGCCCCCGCGTGAAACCCGTGGGCGGCGTGGTGGAATTCTGGAAGGAGAACCCGATGCCCACCGCCGGTATGTCCGACAAGAAAGACAAGGGAGCTGCCGCCGCTGCGAAACTGCCTGACCCCTTCTTCAAGGTGACTGTTCCCGCCAATATCGGCAGCAAATCGGTCTGCATTCTCTCCCCGAGCAAGGATATTGAAAAAACGGCAACCCTGTTCCTGAATGAAAGCGATTTCCCGCGCAAGGGTGTGCATATCATCAATCTTTCCTCCTTCCCGCTGCAGATGACCATATCTGAAAAGGGGGATTTCTCTGACAAGAAGGAAAGCAAGATTGGTGTATATCGCCGCGAGGACGGCATCAGCCCCAACAACAGCTGGAGTTTCAAAGGAGAAAAAGGCCAGCAGGTCGGGTTCATCCTCACCTACTCGGAAAAGGGAGCCAAAATGCCGAAGCGCATCAAGGCTTCTTCATTCACCGTATCCGGCCAGCAGGCTGTCATTAACGTAGTGGTGAAAGACACCAAGTTGAATCGTCCCCGCCTGATGACCATTCAGCTGAGCGATGATAAGGATTGATTTTCCCTCCCCCGGACACAACTCTACCTCTCTCCACCCGCCATGCCTGAGAAACTGACAGAAGGCCCCATCGCTGAGCGTATTGCCCGCATTGGCGACCTGTTTGCCGTGAGCGGTGACTTCCTCTACGGTGAGGAGCTGCGCAACGGCCACATCAACACCACCTACCGTGCCTGCTACCGCTCGGAAGACGGGCAGGAGGACCGCTACATCCTGCAGCGCATCAATGAATATGTGTTCAAAGACCCCGCCCAGGTAATGCGCAATGTGGAAAAAGTGACCCGCCACATCACCTGGAAGCTGCTGCGCCGCCGCCGCGATGCCGCTGGCCAGACGCTCAACCTCTTCCCGGCCCGTGGCGGGCGCAACTACATCATCCTGCCCGAGGAAGGCGGCATGTGGCGCTGCTACAACAACATTGAAGGAACTCATACCTACGATGTGGTGGAAAACACCCGCCAGGCATACCAGGCAGGCTTTGCCTTCGGTTCATTCCAGGACCTCATCTGCGATATGAACCCAGAGGACATCCGCGAATCCATACCGGATTTCCACAACACCCCGAAACGCTATGCTGACCTGCTCAAGAGTGTGGAGGCAGATGTGATGGGCCGCGCCGCCAACTGCCAGGCAGAGCTGGAACTGCTCAAGAGCTGGGAAAACCGCTACTCCCGCATTGTGGACATGATGGCCACCGGGGAAATTCCCACCCGCATCACCCACAACGATACCAAGATTAACAACGTGATGCTGGATGAGGAAACCGATGATGCCGTATGCGTGATTGACCTGGACACCGTGATGCCCGGCAGCGTGCTCTACGATTTCGGCGATATGGTGCGCACTGCTACCTGCATGGCCCAGGAAGACGAGGAAGACTTGAGCAAGGTGAAGATGGAAATGCCTTTCTTTGAATCCCTGGCCGAGGGGTACCTGGACGCAGCCCATGGGTTCCTGACCCAGAAGGAGGTGGAGTTCATGCCCTTTGCCGGCTGGCTCATCACCACGGAAATCGGCATCCGCTTCCTGACGGACTATCTGGATGGCGACCTGTATTTCCGCACCTCCAAGCCTGAGCACAACCTCATCCGCGCACGCAACCAGTTCAAACTGGCCCAGAGCATCGATGCCCAGACCATTTCCATGGGCAAGTATGTGCGCCGCCTCATGAATTCATACCGCAAGTAAATGAAATTCCTGCAGTCCAATGTGTTGCGAATGCTGGCACTGGCTGCGGCATGGGCTTTCTGCTCTGCCGGTACAGCCAGTGCAGCGAACAACCCCTGGACGCTGGAGAATGTTTGCGAAGCCTTTACAAACACCCGTGCTGCGGGGAATTCGGTCTGCCTGATGCACGATGGCTGGAAGATTGTTTTCCTTTCCCATAATAAACGGGACATCGGCGCCATTCTCATTACCCAGCGGGACTCCCGGCATGAGCATAATCTGCGTGCTACGATTCAACGCCTGGTAGACCTGACCGGCCTCAGCACGCCAGCCAAAATGGAGATGGAGAACCATCCCCAGACTGCGGCCATTGTCATTAATTCCGAACTTGTCGATGAGCTGGGCGATGAAGCTGAACACGTGTTTTCCGGCAGCCCGCTGGAGGGGATAGCCTACCTGCTGCGCGAGGGGTATTTTTACATTTTCGGCGTGCAGCCCAATGGGTATCTGCATTGGCGGACCGTTAAAATCAGCGGTGTTGATTTGTTAATGCCCATAGCACCACTCAAGTTGTCTGCCATGGAGGTAACAGGCAGCCAGAAAATGGACGAGTACGCCACGGAGGTGCTGGCGCGTAAACTGGGGCTGGGCAGCAACACGGCCTCGCTCTCCCAGCGCCGCGGTGCCTGCGGCCAGTTGAATTGCAGCGAGGTGACCTACATGAACAGCAAGCGTAACGTTGTGGGTGCCCGGTTGAAGCGCCGCATCGTTATCGGGAAACGCACTGCTGCTGCAAACATGCTGGCGGAACGATACAACGGCGACCTGGTTTACCCCGCCCAGGCAAGCAACTGGCCGGGCGCCCCTGCGGAAGAGCTGAAGGACCCTCCTCCACCGCAGATACCGCAGGAAGAACCTGTGCGCCCGCTTACGCCGAAAGAAGCGCAGGAGTCCTACAAGGAACTCCTGCGCAAGGTGACGAAATAAACGGGCTGTCAAGCCGAACCGGTTTCAGAGCTCTCCACGCTGCACTGCGGGCAGAATGTTCTGCTCATAATGCTCCACAGAGGTCTTGAGGCGCGGGGCCAGGCGGGAGGAAGGTGCGGCCTCATACGCTTTCTTGTATGCCTCGTACACATCCTGATAGCGGCGTTGCAAGGCATACGTATCCCCCAGTGCACGCAGAGCTATCTGCGCCAGTTCAGGTTCCAGCTCGGGCGTCTGGAGGTATTCATTCAGACGCTGGGCGATTTTCTCCATCTCCGGGGCAGAAAAGCCACCGCGAGAATCGTCCATGATTTCTTTAAGGGCAGCTTCCTGTTTCTGGTAATTGCTGTAGCGGGTGAGCACGCGGGCATACCCCAGCGTATTCTGCGGGTCGAGGCGGTTGATTTCATTCACCACATCCGGGTATTTGTCCCGGCAATTCCCGGGGATGGCATTGAGTCCTTCTGCCAGGGCGGCGGCGCGCTCCAGACCCTGCAGACCAGCTGCCTTGCTGAACGCGGCATCACGCAGGGCTTTCACCTGGGCGGCTTTCTCCAGCTCTTTCAGGTAGGCATCCGTGGTGCGGCGGGCACCAGCCACCTGCGCATACGGGAAGCCCTGTGCATCCAGTATCAGTACCGTGGGCAGCCCGGTTTCGATGCGGTGGTGCGCCAGGAGTTTCTCATTCGCGTTACGCTGCTCCTCCGGTATGGCCGCCACGGCAGAGGGCAGACGCGGGAACACGACTTCCACCAGCATGTATTTATCCCCCACGGCTTTCTCAAACTCCGGGGTTTCCAGAATTTTCGTGCGCAGGTGGATGCAGGGCGGACACCATTCCTTGCCGGTAAACTCCAGCATGATATCGCGCCCTTCTTTCTGCGCCTGCGGCAACGCTGCCTCTACGCTGGCTGCCTGCGGCAGCGCCCAGCTGCTTCCTGTGAGTGCAGCTGCCATCATCATCCATGTTAAATAGCGTTTCATAGCTTATTCTCCTGTAAACTCGTTTCTTCTTTACTATATTATTTTTGTATGAATAGCAAGAATAAAGTTAGCCTTTGCACAAAAATTGGGCCTGTTTCAGATTTGCTGGTGGATATGTTCGTCAAAACATGCTAACGTGATTAAAGAACCGAAGTTACGCGTCGGCTTCATTAGAAAGGCAACGTAAATTGTAATTTATCAGCGAGCAAAGCGAGCGGAAATTTATAGCCCACGGTAGTGGGCGACAGATGTTAGGCAGGTGCAAGCGTGC
>JAFYRS010000146.1 GCA_017546845.1 Akkermansia sp. | reverse complement strand
GTCGCTGCGCAGGGCGAGGGGGCACAGCAGGGCGATGTCTGGTTTGATGTCCTGCTGCAGGGCGCTGAGCGCGGCGGGGCTGTCCAGCAATTGGCAGTCGGGGGTCAGCACGCCGCCGGGGCAGATGATTTCGTGGGGCAGGGTGCTGGCCGAAAGCTGGGTGAGCAGCCCCGGTGCGTTGCAGATGAGGGTGCAGGGCTTGTCCTCCAGCTGGGAAACCAGCACCAGGGAGAGCATATCAGCATCCAGATAAAGGCGCATGCCCTTCTCGATGTGGCGGCAGGCGAGTTGTGCCAACTGGCAGTCCGGGCGGGTGGAGGCATCGCTCCCCGGGGTGGGCAGAATGTACCGGGCGCCACCGTGCACGCGCTTCAGGAGCCCCTGGGCCTGCATGTCCACCAGGTCGGTGCGGATGGTTTCATCCGTTACTCCCAGCTCGCGGGCCAGGGCTGCGGAGCGGATGCTGCCGCGCTGCTGCAGCAGGCGCAGGATATAGGCGCGTCTTTCCTGTGCCACATACATGCCGGGAGAGGGGTGGGGAAAATCAGTGTTGGAACGTGGCGGCAAACTCATCCAGCTTGCTGATGAGCAGCCCGGCGGCTTCGCGGAAAACGGCGGCAATTTCCCCATCTGCCTTGATGCAGCGTACGCAGAGTTCCTGCACATGGCGGTGGATGATCTGCACACGGCGGCTGGCTAAATCCACCGGGAAGGAAGACTGGCGGGTCAGCAGAATGGTGGCCAGGATATAGGAAACCACCCCCGCATAGCGCTTCACGAACTCCTCGGCTTCTGTCTTGCCCACATTCTCGCGCACCATGACGTGCTTCTGCACCAGCATGGTGAGGCGGGAGGTTTCCTGGAACAGCGGGTGGTGCATGGCTTCGCGCACCGCCCTGGCGTGCTCCGGCAGCACAAAGTCGAGCACATCCCACTCGCGCGCCGTGTCATTTTCCGGCGGCATGTGGGCTTCATCCTCGGCGGCCATCTGGTTGAGCAGGTCGGTGCGGTCCATCACATAGGCTTCCGACATGGCACCGCCGGGTTCGTTGCCGTATTTGCTGCGGATAGTCGGATGAATCGCCATGTAGGCCTCGGCGCGGTTCAGCCGCGTATCCCAGGAGCAACTGGGCAGCTTTTCCTCCTGAATCAGCTGCAGGGCTGGGCCTTTGAAACGCGATACATTATAGGACACATGATCGCGCAGCGCCTCCATGTTCAGGAATGCCTGCGTGTTGGC
Organism: Akkermansia sp.; assembly: GCA_017546845.1. Classification (GTDB taxonomy): domain Bacteria; phylum Verrucomicrobiota; class Verrucomicrobiia; order Verrucomicrobiales; family Akkermansiaceae; genus Akkermansia. The sequence continues at coordinate 3,096 of JAFYRS010000146.1, read as the reverse complement.
CTCTGCCCAGCTCATGTCCCACTGGGGCAGGGAAATATCGTAGTCAAAATCTGTAGTCTCGATGAGGATGCGCGTGTCCCGCTCCACAAAGAGCTCTACTGAAAGCTGGTTGCAGAGCGCGCGGCGGTTATCCTGCTCCGGCACGCGGCGGGAGAGCGTGATATCGCCTGCCTGTACATGGCCCTTGGCGTGGCTGCGCATGCGGGCCAGCACCGGGTGCTCTTCCGCCTGCGCCTGGGTGCAGTTGCGGTTGGTGAAGCAGACCCGGCAGCCGGCGATATCGCGCAGGCAGTTGCCCTGCAGGATGAAGTCGATGGGCTCACCTTCATCCACCCCCCACAGAGTGAGATGCGTGACACCCCGCGTGGTGTTATCAATAACGCCACGTGTGATAAGCGGTGTGATGACAGTAAGCATGGCAGAGACGAAGGAGAGAGAGGAGAGGTAGGTTGTGGTTTTGCTTACTTGCTGCTGGGGGCGGGCAGGGAGGCGGCCAGGGCGGCCACTGCCTCCGGAGCGTTCATGAGCTCCACCACGGCATCCCACTTGCCCAGCATGAGCGCTTCGCGCGGCTCGGCCGGCATGTTGATGGGGAAGCTGGCAGTGGCGCAGCTCAGGGTCATGCTTTCCAGGTCAACCGTCCACTGGGTATCCGGTGCGGCGGTGGTGATTTCCATGGCTCGGGCTATGTCCTCGCGGCTGGCTCGCACGCAGGGCAGGCCGATGCCGCTGCTGTTGCCGAAGAAGATTTCGGCAAAGGTTTCAGCCACAATGGCCTGCACACCGCTGCGCTTGATGGCCTGCGGGGCATGCTCGCGGGAGGATCCGCAGCCGAAGTTCTCGCCACCCAGGATGATGGTGGCACCGGCGTGCTGCGGGGCGTCGATGGGGTGGTTCTTCGAGCTGCCGTCTGTGTTGAAGCGCTCATCATAGAACATGGTGCCGGCCAGTTCATCAAAGGTGATGCACTTGAGGAAGCGGGCGGGAATGATGCGGTCGGTATCCATATCCGCCCCGGCCACGGGAACGGCCTTGCCGCTGATGCTGATAATCTTGGTAAGAGGCATATCTTGTGAAAGTGGGGGGTTATTGGATATCGAAGACTTCGCGGGCATCGGCCACGGTACCGGTGACGGCGGCGGCGGCGGCCATGATGGGGCTCATAAGCAGGGTGCGCCCGGTGGGGCTGCCCTGGCGGCCCTTGAAGTTGCGGTTGCTGGTGCTGGCGCAGATCTGGTCGCCCACCAGCTTGTCCGGGTTCATGGCCAGGCACATCGAGCACCCGGGCAGGCGCCATTCAAAGCCTGCTTCACGGAAAATGGCGGCAATACCTTCCTGCTCGCATTGCAGGGCGGTCATCTGCGAGCCCGGCACGGCCAGTGCCTTGATTCCCGGCTTTACTTTGCGGCCTTTCAGGTAGGGAGCCACGGCGCGGAAGTCGGTAATGTGGCCATTCGTGCAGGAGCCGATGAATACCACATCCACCGGAAGCCCCTTGAGCGGCTGGCCGGGGGTGAGCTGCATGTATTCCAGCGCGGTGGTGTAGGCCTTGCGGCCTTCCTCGTCGCGCGCCTGTTCCGGGGCGGGCACGGTGCCGCCAATGCCGATGTTCATATCCGGCGAGATGCCCCAGGTGACAGTGGGCTCAATTTCCTCTGCCGGGATGATGACCACGTCATCGTAGACGGCGTCGGCGTCGGAGGCAAAACTCTTCCAGCGGGCAACGGCGGCATCCCACTCGGCACCCTTGGGGGCATAGGGACGGCCTTTCAGATATTCGAAGGTGGTTTCATCCGGGTTGATGTAGCCGCAGCGGGCGGCACCCTCGATAGCCAGGTTGCAGAGGGTCAGGCGGCCATCCATATCCATGGATTCAATGGCGCTGCCGCCGAATTCGTAGGCATAGCCCAGGCCGCCGTTGGCGCCCAGCTTGCCGATGATGTGCAGGGCCACGTCCTTGGCGGTCACGCCGGGGCGCAGCTCGCCTTCCACGCGGATGTTGCGCACCTTGAGCGGGCTCATGGCCAGAGTCTGGGTGGCCAGCACATCGCGCACCTGGGTGGTGCCGATGCCCATGGCAATGCTGCCCACGGCCCCGTGGGTGGCGGTGTGGGAGTCGCCGCAGACGATGGTCATGCCCGGCTGGGTGATGCCGAGCTCCGGCCCTACCATGTGCACAATGCCCTGGCGGCCGCTGCTCAGGTCGAACAGGCGGATGCCGTTCTCCTGGCAGTTGCGGCGCAGCTCGTTGAGCATGGCGGCAGCGCGCGGGTCGGCAAAGGGTTCGCACTGGTTATCGGTGGGGATGATGTGGTCCACCGTGGCAAACAGACGCTCCGGGTGCAGTACCGGCAGCCCCAGCTCGCGCAGCATGGCAAAGGCCTGCGGCGAGGTCACCTCGTGCAGGTACATGGTGGCAATGAACAGCTGTGTGCGCCCGTCCGGCAGTGTGCCTACCGTGTGCGCATCCCATACTTTTTGGTAGAGCGTTTTACCCATATCCGGCAGGATACCACAGGCGCACGCGTGAGTCAAGGGTGCAAGACACGCAGAAAGGCCGCTATGACACGCACGAAAATACCCGCGCAGTCTGTGGACTGAGCGGGGTTTTGAGAAAGGGATTGATTCCGGAATATCAGCTGGCGAAATCGACGCCCTGGGCGTCCTTGGTCACCGTGCAGATTTCTACGAGGTTCCAGATGAACACAACCGGTCCAAGAAAACCGAAGGAGATGAGGGTCAGCAGCAGCTGGGCAATACCCTTGCCAGTATAACCGGCAAAGAAGTTGTGAATGCCAAGGGTGCCAAGGAAGATGGCCAGCAGAATGTAGGCGAGTCGGGATTTAGGCATATATGTATGTGTGTGGTTGTTGCTTTTTTGAAAATCCCGCTCCGGGGATGATTCCGGAGCGGGATTTGAAGTGGAATTAGAATCGGGGATTACTCGCCCAGCACTTCAGCGCGCTCCTCGAGCAGCTCGGCGCAGGAAGCGTCAATCTTGGCGCGGGAGAACTCGTCGATGGGCAGACCCTCAACGATGCTGTAGGTGCCGTCCGCATTGGTGCGGGTGGGCTGGGAGCAGATGATGCCGGCGGG
>JAFYRS010000145.1 GCA_017546845.1 Akkermansia sp. | reverse complement strand
AATCGCCCCCAGCACGGCCAGCAGCGGCAGAAACAGAGGCGCGGCCTGAATCCAGCGGCGGAGAGTCCTCATGGCCAACTATAGGGAGATTGTCGTATCCTGCAAAATCTTCAATGGCCAGAAGACAAGCCTGCTCAGTCGCGGTAATGAGTGCGGTCGGGCGTGATGGTGAGCACCCTGGTACCCGCAGGGCCCAGCGGCTCGCAACGCGCCACAAGCGAAAACTCCGGGGATATGAAGGCGCGGTGGTTGTGCTCCAGGCAGGTATTGAACAGAACCAGCATGGGCAGCACGATTTGCTGGACAATGCCAACGCCCTGCTCCGTATCGGGGCAGAACACCTCAGGGAAGCCCAGATCTGCCAGACCATCTGTCAACAGCCCCACGCGCCCCGGCTCCACTTCGAGGACGGAGCCCTGCACCAGAATGCCCAGCACAGCATCGGGGTGCTCCGGCAAGTGCGGGGCATACGCAGGATTCACAATCGTGCGGCCGAAATCCATGCCCACGCACCCCTGCACCTGCGCCAGCGAACAGAGAGTACGCACATAGCGCATCGCCAGTTCAAAAGGCACTGCGCCCTCGGCCTCCATGCTCAGCTCCAGATAACAGGTATGAGCCAGCACGGCACGCTTCTGCTCGTCATCCAACGCGGCTTCATCAACCAGCGCCCCCAGACCCTCGCCCTGCCAGGCGTGATTGACCAGTTCCACCCTGGCACCGGATTCCTCCTTGCAGAGGTAGCGCACCTGGTTTTCATCCGGCAGGGAGCCATTAATCAACACGCGCCCGCAGAATCGGGGTTTCGGGCAAAGAAGCTGACAGCCACGCTTTGCGCCACGTTCCTGCAACAGGGCAATCACCTCCTGCTGCAGCGGCAGCGTACCGTTCTTCTCATCGATGGGCTTTTCCTCATCGCCCTTCTGCTCCAGCGCCACATCCAGCGGGGTGTGGCCGGCGGTGGTGAGCGCATTCACATCTGCCCCGGCATCCAGCAAGACCTTGACGCGCCCCAGAAGAAGCGATTTATCTACCTCACCGCGGTGAGAGCAGAGCGAATGCAGCGGCGTATTTCCCGAGGGGTTGATATCGGCACGCATCACATCCGGGGAAGCGCCGTGTTGGAGCAAGAGCTGCTCCAGTTCCTCATTTCCCCATGCTCTGACACTCACGAGGGAAGGACAGGACAGACCGGCATCCGGAGCAGCGCCGTGTTCCAGCAGAAAACGGATGGCCTGCATATTGGGTTCGGCCTCCTCACAGAAGGTCTGCAAGACACTCGTTTCGCTGAAGCCGGGTGAGAGAAAGGCGTTGATATCCATCCCCAGTTCCAGCAAAAGAGCTGCACCCTGCATATTCCCCTTGTGAAGCGCCAGGAACAGCATCTCCGTGGATTTCAGGAACTCGGCCCGCGTGTCGGCATCCATTTCTGCCACCACCTTGCGCGCCAGCTCCGGCTGGTAATCCTCCACCGCGGCCTGCATCATCCTGCCGTATGCCGAATTAGCGGGTCTGAGCCACCACAGCAGCAACGCCCCCACAAGCACCACCGCCAGGATAATGCCCCCAGTAATGTAATATCCCCTGCCCATCACCTGATAACAAATTAACAATCCAATGGCTGACAGCCACAAATTCCTGGTACTCATAATCTCAACTCAACGATACACCATGACCGGCCCGGTAATGGAAGACTGCACGGAACGCACCTTGCGGAGCGCATGGATGAATATGGCGGCGGCGGAGTCCACTTCCTCTGCCGTGGTATAACGGGAAAGCGAGAAACGCAGCGATTCGCGCACCTGCTTATCGGGCATGCCCATAGCCAGCAGCACATGGCTGGGGTGCGGCTCTGCGCTGGTGCAGGCAGATCCGGTGGCGCACAGCAGCCCCGCGGGTTCCAGCAGCAGGAACAGGGACTCTGCCGATACACCCGGCACCCGCATGTTGAGCACATGCGGCAGGCGCGGCGCCGCAGCGCCATTGATGCACACCTCGATGCCGGCATCTGCCAGCGCCTTCACAAAGCGCTCACGCAGCGCAGCCAGATTCGCATAGGTCTCTGCCGCCTGCAGGGCCAATTCGGCAGCCTTGCCAAAACCAATGATACCCGCCACGTTTTCCGTACCGGCGCGGCGGTAGTCCTCCTGCGCGCCGCCGGTCAGATATGGCGTGCAGGCTGTTCCCGTGCGCACGTAGAGAGCCCCCACCCCTTTGGGCCCGTGCAGCTTGTGCGCAGAAAGCGAGGCAAAGGCAATGGGGTAATCATGCAACGCGATGGGCAGTTTGCCCGCCGCCTGCACCAGGTCCACATGCACCCGGGCACCGGCCTCATGCGCCGCATTCGCCAGCGAGCGCACCGGCTGAACCACCCCGGTTTCATGATTGGCCCAGGCAAAGCTGGCGCCATCGTGCCCGGGCAGCAGCTCGCGCCACTCCGGTACATCGGCCTGTCCATTCGCCAGCACCGGGGCCGCCTCGCCACGGGCTGTGCGCAGGGTGGCGGGGTGCTCGGTAGCCAGGGTCAGCACGCGCTGGAACTGCGCCAGCGCTGCATTGGTAGCCTCTGTACCGCCGGAAGTAAAAATGATTTCCGAAGGCTCTGCCCCCACCAGGGCGGCCACCTGGGCGCGCGCAGTATCAATCGCCTGGCGCACAGCCTTGCCCGCGCCGTAAGCAGCAGAGGGGTTGTAAAAATTCTCGCGCAGGTATGGCAGCATGGCCTCCAGCACCTCGGAAGCCAGGGCCGTTGTGGCGTTGTTATCCCAGTAAATCATGATTCTTTCTGCGCCGCAGCAATAATGTTAAATACATTGGCAGGCACGCATTCCTGCACCCAGCGCTGCCAGCCCTGCACGCCGACAAACCCACGCACCATGGACGAGGAAACTTCCTCCAGCTCCGGCGGCGGCAGCAGGTACACTGTGCGGAGAGCCGGTTCCATACGCGCATTCATGCGGTCCATGGACTTCTCGTATTCAAAATCCACCGTGTTGCGGATACCCCGCAGCAGGTGCGTAGCACCAAGCCGCCGGGCAAAATCCACCAGGAAACCACCCTGCATCTTTTCCACCCGCACATTGGCAGGGCCGCCAGCCAGCATGCCGCGCAGAGCATCCATGCGCTGCTGCCCGGTCAGGAATCCCTTCTTATCCGGGTTTACGCCCAGCACCACCACCAGCTCATCAAAGAACTGCGCCCCCTGCTCAATCATCCAGAGGTGTCCCTTGGTTGGCGGGTCAAAACTGCCCGCATAAATGCCGATGCGTTTCATATAAGCACATGATACAACGCCCTTGGTGTGGTGTCAAGCGCCGTCACAACACGGCATCCCGAAAAAAGAAGCAGCAAAAATTCATTTTTTATCTTGACACTCCTGCCATATTCATGTAGACTCTGCCCCGCAACAAGGCATAAAGGCGGGATAGCCAAGTGGCCTAAGGCAACGGTTTGCAAAACCGTCATTCGTGGGTTCAAATCCCACTCCCGCCTCTCAGAAAAAGCAGCAACTGAACAGTTGCTGCTTTTTTTACGGCTTGCAATGAAGCCGGGGAAATGGTAGAGTATCGCTCGTACCGCGCCATGGAAAATATTCTGGAAATATCGAAATTGAGCATGCACTTCCCAGTGCGTGGCGGTGTTTTCCGGAGCAGGCAAGGCACGCTCAAGGCGGTGGATGATGTCACGCTGCACCTCAAGCGCGGTGAGACACTGGGGCTTGTGGGCGAGAGCGGCTGCGGTAAAAGCACCATAGGCCGCTGTATCGTGCGGCTTCTGGAGCCCACGGCAGGCACGATTCACCTGCTGGGGAAAAATATCACCCACCGCTCGCAATGGCGCATGCGTAAGTTGCGCCGCAAGGTGCAGATGGTGTTTCAGGACCCGGCGGGCTCACTGAACCCGCGCATGACAGTGCGCCACCTGATTGCCGAGCCGTTGGAAATCCACAATCTGGGCACGCGCTCCAGCCGCAAACGCCGGGTGGCCGAGCTGCTGGACATGGTGGGTCTGCCCTCCACCGCGCTGGAAAAGTTCCCGCATGAATTCTCCGGCGGGCAGAAGCAGCGCATCGGCATTGCCCGCGCGCTGGCCATGGACCCCAGGCTGCTGGTGCTGGATGAACCCGTAAGCGCGCTGGATGTCTCGGTGCAGAGCCAGGTGCTGAATCTGCTGCTCACGCTGCAGCAGGAGCTGAATCTTTCCTATCTCTTCATATCGCACGATTTATCTGTGGTGCGGCACATTTCAGACCGCGTGGCGGTGATGTATATGGGCAAGATTGTGGAAATGGCGGATGCAGATGTGCTGTATGACCGCCCGGCGCATGCCTACACGCGTGCCCTGCTCTCTGCCATTCCCACGCCGGATCCCACCCAGCGCCAGCGCACACCGGTTCTGCCGGGGGATGTGCCCTCGCCCATTGACCCACCGCCAGGCAGCGCCTTCGGACGCCGCATCAACCACCCCTATCTGGAAGCAACCATGGGAATGGACCTGACGCCGCGTGAACTGGAACCCGGCCACTGGGTGGCACCCGACCCCTGCGCGGTATCGCTCACCGATATGCAGCGACTCGGGGTAGATATTTACCAGTAATCCCACATTCATGAGAACTTTACGCATCGGCACACGCGGCAGCGAGCTTGCCCTCGCCCAGACTCACCAGGCTATGGCCGCGCTTCAGGCTGCCAATCCCGGTCTGCAGTGCGAAATCCGCATCATTTCCACCGCAGGAGACCAGCGCACCGATATTCCGCTGCACCAGGTGAATGCCGCCACCGGCACGGGGGATAAGGGGGTGTTCATTGCAGCCATTGAGGAAGCCCTGGCGGCGGGTGAGGTGGATTGCGCCGTGCACAGCCTCAAGGATATGCCAGGGGTGCTGGATTCCCGCTTTGCGCTGGCCGCGGTGCTGCCGCGCGAGGAGATTCAGGATGTGCTGGTGGCCAAGAAAGGCGCAGACATGGAACACCCGGTGATTGCAACGGGCAGCGTGCGCCGCAGCTACCTGGTGCAGACGTACTGGAAAGGCCAGGCCAGCACGGTGCCCGTGCGCGGCAATGTGGCTACCCGCCTGCGCAAACTGGCAGAGAATGAAGCCGTTTCCGCCACCTTGCTGGCACGCGCAGGCCTGAACCGCCTGGGCTATGACCGCGATGCCTTTGAGGTAGAAGGCGTACCAATGCAGGTGATTGGCCTGCCGGTGGGCGATTTTCCTCCTGCGCTGGGACAGGGTGCCATTGCGCTGGAATGCCGCCGGGATGATGCTGAGGTACAGCAGATGCTGGCCCGGGTGAACCACAAGGAAACATACCGCTGCATTTCCTGCGAACGCGAGTTCCTGAACCTGCTGCAGGCAGATTGCTCTGTGCCGGTGGGCGGGTATGCCGGAATCAACGCAGACGGAACGCTCACGCTGCATGTGGTGCATTACTCCCCCACCGGGCAACGCACGGTGCTGCAACAGACGGGCAGCTGCCCGGAAGCCGTGGCAGCCGCCCTGCACGCTGAGCTATTGGACGCGCTTAGAAACTGAGCCGGTAGCCTACGGTGCCGTTGACTTCGGATTCATCGAATCGGCATTCGTAGCTGCAATCCAGAAAAAGAGCTCCGCTTGATTCACCAATGGGGATGGTGATGCCTATCCCCATTTCCAGCCCCAGCCTGTGCGATTCAGCAGAGCGGACGCGTCCGCTGCGCTCCGGAAGGGCCAGCAGGCTGCTGCTGGTATGGCTGCGGATATCTCCGGCATCAGCCTTCACAAGGAAGCGCGTATGGACGGGGCAACAGCGGTTGTATACACTCTCAAAGGCGCTGGTATACACTCGCAGGCCCAGGCCGAAGGTAACGACGTCCATATCCTGCTTGCCGAAATGGAGGGCGGCATCTGAGCCATGTTCTCGGAAGCCGTCGATGCCTGCGTGGCGGTAGCTGATGTTGAATACGGGCTGCATCATTGCGGGAGACACCGTGTACAGGGGAATATCGTACCCCAGTTCATACAGCAGCCCTATGCCCATGCCTGAGGTATCCCCCTTGGTGTGGTAAGTACCTGCACCGTAAGAAACATGGCGTTTCAAATCAATATCAGACCAGCCCAGCGCAGCCACCCACGTGTGCTTCCAGCGGCGGTGGGTATACTTGCCGTAGAGTGACAGGTAATAGCTGTCCGCATCGCCGGAGGCATTGTCCGGGCTGCGCCCATCGAGCTCTCCACGCATCGCGGTGATGGCAAGCCCTGCGGTAAAGGAACGCGAGAAATCCATGTCGGCTCCCAGGGTGGCACCCCAGCTGCTCAGAGAATAGCCGGAATCAGTGCCGTCGGACTGCAATTTCCGGTAATCCCCCTCGGCAGCAACCCAGGCATTGAAATACGGCAGCCCGCCGTATGCATACCCGGGAGCAAGCCCCATTTCGATGGTGCGGTTGCGAATGGATTTCAACTGGCGCTCCATATCACCTGATACGGCAGAGGCCAGCACGGCAGTCCCTGCGCCTGCCGCCGCGGCCATGAGTTCATCTGCGCCGGCAGCATCGCCGGAATCAAGCAACTGGTCTATCCCATTTGCCAGGGCTGATACATCCGGCGAATCAGCCAGCACCCCGGCGGGGAGATTCCAGAGCATGGCGGCACCTGCGCGCGCATTGGGAGATGCGGCAGCCTCTGCATAGAGGTTGCGATTGCTCATGATGGTGTTGAGCAGCAGATAGCCATCCTGCGAACTCAGCCAGGCTGACTCAATTCCCCGGAACGCCCCGCCACTCCCGAGTATCACACTGGCCCGCTCATCGGCTCCCAGCTCCGCATTCTGCACTGTGCCCAGCACAAGGGTGCCGTCTGCGCGCAGCTGCACAGGCAAATGACTTGTGGAGAACAGGGTGAGGTTGGCATTTTCAGCCACTACCAGCTCGCCAAGGTTCAGAATCTGGTTATCGGCATCTGTATTCCACACCAGGATTGTGTCTGACCCCTCATTCAGCCCCAGCGTTCCCAAAGTAAGCATGGCGTTGGAGCTACCATCGCGCGTCTGCTGCAAGATTATTGCCCCCTGGTTCTGCAAGCTCCAGGCGGCAGTACCCTGCACCTGATTGAGCGTGAATCGTCCACCGCCGGCGGCCACGAGCAGAGTTGATGCCGCGTCTCCAGTAAGGCTGCCGCTGAAGGTGGAATCCTGAACATTGGAGACGGTAAAAGTCTGCCCTGCTGCCTGCAGGTTGCCGCTGCCACTCAACGCGCCCACAGTGCCACGCCCCGGCAACGCACCATTCAGCACCAATTCCCCGGCCCCGCTCAGATTGCCCGTGAATGCGAGTGAATCTGCCGCAATTTCCAGCGTACTCCCCGCGGCCAGTTCCAATGCCGCATTTCCCAGCAGCCGCTGCACCACACTCCCCTGCCCGGTAAGCCGCAGCAGGCCTTCGTCCAGTTCCAGCCAGGGAGTGGACAACACGCCGTCAAGGCTCAGTGTGCCGCTGCCTGTCTTGACCAGCTGCACGGCAGAACCAGCTGTAACAGAACCGCTGAACTGGGTATTGGCCGTGTTGATTTCAGCTTCCTCATCCGGGGTAAGGCTGCTGTCCACATCGCCCAGCACCTCGTTGTTGAGCAGCACGCGCACAATGCCTGAAGACTCATCCGTATTGCTTACACTGAAATTGCCTGCACCCAGCAGGTTATTTACCCAGGCAGCCTGTGTATCATCTCCTGCCAGCTGCAACGAAAGCGTGTAGCCCGAGTCCACGTATGTCGCCTTATAATCCTGCAGGCGGGTGTAGGAGGTAACCGTGGGATAATCACCGTTATCTGCAACCATGTACACATCCACCACTGCGCCCTCCAGCACGATGTTGCCGTTTTCCACTCCCAGCACCACCAGCCCCAGAGCTTCCGGTGTGGTAGCACTATTCGCAAACAAACCGGCCGCCGTTACGCCATTCTGCAAGACTATATCGGCATTGGTTATATGTAAGTACACCGCCTGCCGCTGTCCCTGTAGAAGAGACTTAACCATTTCGTTGTCAATATGGACTACCGTATAATCATTAATGACCAATGAACCATCCTGCTGCACCAGCATGGTTTGTTTTCCTTGTGCCGGCACGGCCTCACTCCCCACATTGGCTGCACCGGGCGTGAGAGACAGCGAGGCTGCACCAGCATTTCCGCCGATGACTAAATCGCCCTGCGCACCGCGCAGCTGCCCGGCGGTGTCTATACGGACCTCTTGCAGCAAATCAGCATCAGTCCCCGCCATATCCACACTGCAGCCTGGTGCCACAGCAGCCACCAGCGTCCCCGCCACGGCAGTAAGAGGCTGTGCCAGTGTCCCATTAACCAGAGTGAACTGCCCCGTTCCCTGCTGGATTGCCCCAGCCCATGTACCTGGCGCAGTTGCGGAACCCAGCTGCACTTCGCACCCGGCATCAATAATCAGGCGCCCGCTGCTCGTATTCTGTCCTGTCAGCGTCAGCGTACCAGCCCCGCGCTGCCGGAGATTGGCTGCCCCTGTCACATTACCACTCAGCGTAGTCGGCGTACTATACCAGAGCACGTAATTCATATTGCCGGCAGTAGCATTCAGATTCGCCTGAACCAGGCCGGAGCCAGACACGTCCTCTCCGCCGAGCTGCCAGCTCACAGCCGAATTGCCCGGGTGCGTAAACGCCCCATTGAAGTTGCTGATATCGCCACTCATTGTAATGGCTGCAGAGGGCTTCAGGATGACAGTGCCTCCGCCGCTCACAGCGCCACTGAAACCGTACGATGCTCCGGTGCTGCCGTCAAAATAGGTTGTTGTCCCTTCCAGAACTTCCAGTTGAACCGCAGTGGTTGTATTCGTTCCGAACCAGAAACGCTGACCAGCCAGCTGCACCAATGTACTGCTACCTCCGAGCGATGCTCCTGTTGCAAACGACACACTGCCCGAATCCGGTTCACCATCACCCGCCAACAACACTGTGCCGGTAAAAGCGCTATTATCTCCCTGCACGGTAAGCTGACCGCTCGGGCTGCTGAAGGAAATTTCACCGCTGCCGCTGAAACCGCCAGCTAATATAGCATGGCTGCTGTTCTTGATAATGGCAAGAGTTCCACCATTTATCTGAAAGGCGCCTGCGTTGGTCTCACTCGCAGCATTCCAGTTGAGCTCCAATGTGCCTTCTCCATTCTTGACAACTCCAAGCTGAAGCGCGCGTTTCACACCACTGGAATTCCCCCAGCTCACATCGTTTCCGTTAGTATCCACGCGTATGGGCGCTGAGGAGGCGGCCAGAATCTGCCCACTCACATCCACGCTCATACCGCTTCCATATCTCAGCATGCCACCATTGAACAGCAGAGAAGAAGAGCCCAGCGCCTGAGTTGCCCCCAACTGCAGGATTCCACCCTGCAGCTCAACATTGCCGGTTAATTGAGGATTGGCGAGGTTCAGGTTCAAGACAGTATCATCCCCGCTGATGGAGAAACTCCCGCTGCTCACGATACCAACAGATTCCGCCGAGGAGGCTACAAAAGTGTATTCGCCCCCCAGCACCGAAACAGATGCCGGGGTCACCCGGTCGATAGTGACTACACCGTCATCCTCCGCACCAAAGCTGACATTCTGCCCAGCTGGCTCGCCACCGCCGGTATCACTCCACTCGGCAGAGGAAGTATCACTCCAGGTGGCCGATCCTCCGCTCCACAGCCAATCACCATAGGAAGCAGGCGTAGTCTGAATCAATGCACTCAACAGAGCACAACGCAACAAGACGGGTAGATGAGTTTTCATATCACGCACCTTAGCATAGCCCACACATTTTTCAAGATGTTTGACCTAGCTATTAGACCAACAAAAACCGCGCATTCCCAATGAGGAATGCGCGGTTAAAAACGGTTTATGGCAGGTTAAATATCCCAGTTATCCAGCCACTTGAAAGACACAATGCGGAACTGGCGGCCCATCACCTTGTTCGTGGCCGTGAGGCCCTTGCCCTTTGTGCCGTCGGGCTTATACTCGGAATCCTGCGGGTCATTGGAGGAATCCACATAATTCATGGTACGCTGCACCACGGCCTCGCACCAGGCCTGAGCCAGAATGGCCTTGGCGGCATTGCGCACGCAGCCATAGGAACGCACCGTGAAGGTATCATCGCGAATGGTCAGGATATTGCCGAGAGAAGCCAGCACATCACTCTGAATCAGGTAACCCGGCGCTGCCGTATGCAAGGAACCTTCGCCAGCTTTGGGATTCCTGAACATCTTGCCTCTTGCAATAGGCACCTCAACTTCGTTGAAATCGCGGTTGATATCCGTGGCATCAATGGCGGCCTGCAACGCACCCTTCAGCCCCTTGTCGCCAGCCTCGAGACGGCGGTTTACGAAATCAGACATGCTCAGGAACGGACCGCGCTCGCGCACCTGTTTCACCATTTCCTCTGCCAACCTGCGGATGCCTTCAGGCTCCAGCATACGCACCTCGCCCCAGGCCGTAGTCATCCCGCCATCGCGGAACGAAGAGGAGCCCTGCATCATGCTGTAACCGCCGAGGCCATCAACGCTTTTATCAGTCGTGGAAAGCATGAAGCGGGAGAAGAGCACCTGGTTATCACTCTTGCCTTCCTCCACAAAGCCAAGCTTACCATCCTTACCAGTCACCAGCTTGCGCTTGGCCAGCCCCTGCAAGGTAGCAGCCCAGGCTTCCACAGATGTTGAATTGACATTGAAACCGCCGTCTATCATCAGGTACTGGGCAATGTGTTTCCAGCCATCTTCCGCCATGATGCGCTTGACCAGCTGCTCATCATTATAGGGTGTATTGACACGCTTGTAGCGAGACACCGGAAGTTCTTCCTTGCCGGCAAGGAAGTCCTGAAGTACCTCCTCAGCCTTGCGCACGCCATTCTTCGTGGGCATATCTGAAAGAGACGAGCAGAACCAGCGGTCCCACATGGCATCGTTAATCAGCAAGCCATGGTCAAAGAAATCACTGAAAAGCTTGGAATTGGATGCGAGCTGCGAAACCTCCAGATTATTCTGGAAATACATGTACACATCATCCGCCGGCAGACAGGGGTCTGCAAAGGAATTACCTATACCCACCCCGGGCACACCTGCCTGATACTGCATGCGACGAAGTGCCCCCTGCGATTTATAATCACCTGATGCTTCTGACTTATACCAGCCAGGCTGCAGACGCATACCCGCAAAACCAGCCAGTGAGAACGGAGGATGAACCGGCAGTTCCATCACCGATGCGAATGAAACCTGCTCACCTTCACTGGTAATGCCCAGGAAACCATTGCGGCCGATGTTATCCATCGGGGCACTATCCATACCAGAAGAAACGCGCAGGGCAGCCAACTGGTAAGGATGGTACTTGCACATCTGGTCATCCGGGTTGGTCAAGGCACCGCCCCAGAACGCAGGGCTGGAATGCTGCCAGAGCTTGGTACGGAAATCGCCCTTTCGCAGGCCATGCGGGTCCATGTCTCTATTGGCAGATTTTGCCACAACGCCAATTGAAGCAACATAATAGGGAATGTCAGGGTCTTCCTGGCTGCCGTCCGCCTTCCATCTGCCGTCAGATTTGCTCAGGAACACAAGGCCTTTATCAGCAGGGTCCTGCCAGCTACCCGGGTTTTCTTCCGGATTATACCACCCTAACAGGAAACGCGCCGGAGACGAAGCTCTCTTACCATAGGCTCCACTCGCGCCCGATGCACCTTCCTGTCCATTATAGCCGGAAAACACCGTCACGCACTCAGGACGAAGGGGAGCAAACCAGTAACCGTCTGTTCTGCGGTTCTGCAAATTATCACCTCCCTGATAAGCTTCCGTCAACTGGCCGAGTCGCATGGCCACATACCAATCACCCTTGAGCACCTCGCTTTCCTTTTTGTTCGAGTAGAAGTTGGCAGCGTAGGCTGAAACACTACTGGAATTGTAGCCGGGAATCCACGGATTCGAAAAGGCTGCATTCTTATCTGAACGAGCCTTGCCCGGAGAAAAGAAAACAATTTCACCAGGAGCGAAGACGATATCCCCCGTGGTATCCGTCAGAGAATTCTGGAAATACTCACCATAGTCCATACCGAAGCCGTCCGCTCCAGCACTCTGATGCATGGCATAGCTGCTCCATCCCCATTTGTTCCCGGTCTTTCCACCGATGGCGTAGGTTTCAAGTGCAATGGTCTTATACGGGGCAGACTGAGCCCAGAGCTGCTGGCCACGGATGCGCATGGGAACATTGTAGGGGTTCCACCACAGGAACATAGGAGCAAAGCACATGCGCATGGTGTACCGGCCTTCCGCCTCTCCGTCCTTGCCGGAGGACGTTTCACCCACACGTTCCGTGGTCAGGCCGAAGTTGGTCATGAACGCCAGCATCACTGGAGTACGGGCGTAGCCCGCGCTCTCACTGCCTTCTTCCAGCATGGAGCGGGTATCGTAATGATTAGTCGACTGAGTACCAACCCGGGCATCGTCCGGTTCTTTGCTATACTCCATGTTCTCCTCACTGAACACCGAGCCACTCATACGAGTGTAGACAGAATCCAGGTTACCCAGCAGGCGGGCCGTGAAGTTTTTACCGTTATCACTCTTACCATCCGGCCAGCAGTGGTAATAAGCATGCATATTCTGCCAGGAGCCGATGGGCATATTGCTCTCAGTCCCCTTGGGCAGGTCACTGTTTTCCACCAGGGGGCAATCCTGATTTGTACGGGCAGCAAACTCCGTACTCTTGAGCGTCTTTTTATTGAGCAGCAGGTTGAGGTCCTGCTTGAAACCACCCATGCTCACATTGATAGGCAGCGTATAAGATGTGGTGGTGACATCAAAGAAGTACGGCATACCGGCAGCCTGGGAAGAGGTTCCCAGCAAGGGCAGAGAAGCCAGTGTCACCAGACGGGCCGGTTCTTCTACCGTATCGGGCATGAAATCAAGGTCGCGGTTATCGACAAACCGGGGAGCGGGAGTATCCCATGTGCGGTGCAAAGCCTCATAAGCATCTTCCGCATCCTTGGGATTCTGGACAGAAACCTTGGCTTTCTGGTTTTCGCCGCCTACCCACCAGGCATAGCAGGCTTCATTCTTACCCAGAGAAGGCATGGTGAGCAAATCAGCATAAACGTAGTGCTGGGCAGATAAGTTCTTGCCCAAGGTACCCTCGCCCACCAGGCAGATGCGCTGCCCCGGCATGCGGCGGCAGAGATTATCAGCGCCCTTGAGAGTGCGCGTTGCATTGCGGTCGCGACTGGAAATCATCCAGCGGCGAAACATGCTTGAGCGCCCGTTGTCATATGTGGAAGAGATTTTGTTCCCATGGCCAGACTTGCTCTTGCCATAAATCGGGCCATCCCAGCTGTTCCACACGCCGAGCAGATGCTGGGCAGAACCGTTGCCATCCTTGCTGAGGATGCCGGAGCTGGCCGTCACGCGCTGGTCAGGACCAAGTTCCAGCTGCAATTCACCAATGGCAGCATCAAGACCGACAAGAGCCTGCTGTCGGGCTTCTGCCTGCAACATGGTCTGCAGCGCGATGCGGTTCTGAGAAGCCGCTGTGGCCATGATAGCCACCGCCAGCATGGCCAGCAGCATCATGAGCGTCAGCGTTGCAATAAGCGCAAAACCTTTTTTCTGTTTTTTTCGGGGAGAGGAGGAAGATTTCTGGGTGTGCCTGAATTTCATACCAAGAGTCAAGTATACTTTGTTACTATACACCACCCATGCCGCGCGTCAAGCAAAAACGGCTGAAATCGCCGCTTTCATCAAGCATGCCCAAAAACGGGATTGAATGCCAGGCAGCGCTGTGGTAGAATGCGCGCACGGTTATGAATTTAGATGAGCTCAGACAGGAAATAGACCGCATCGATGCCCAACTGATAGAACTGCTCAAGCAACGAGCCGCCTGCGTGCACCAGGTAGGCGACACCAAGCGAGCCAGCGGGGCACCTATTTTCGTACCGGAGCGGGAAAGCGCACTCATCGCCAAACTGCTGAAGCTCAACGCCGGAGCATTACCAGAAAAAAGCCTGCTAAGCATCTGGCGACAGATCGTCAGCTGTTCCTTCCTGTTGGAGGGGAACATGCGCATCGGCTATCTGGGGCCGGAGGGAACCTGGAGTCACCAGGCAGCGCTGAGCCGATTCGGAGACAGCGTGGAGCTCATTCCCTACTCTTCCTTTGCGCACATCTTTGACGCTGTGGGGCGCGGCGAAGTCAATTATGGTGTCATCCCCCTGGAAAACAGCACACACGGCACCGTGGTGCAGGCCATGGACTTCTTTGCGCACACTCACCTGCGCATCTGCGCCCAGGTGCACCAGAGCGTGCAGCACTGCCTGATGGCCAACATCCCGGCCACCGGAATACGCACCATATATTCCCACCCGCAGGTGCTGGGGCAGTGCAGCCAGTGGCTGCAGCAGAATTACCCGCATGCAGAGCAGATTCCCACCGCCAGCAGCACGGCTGCTGCGCGTATGGCAGTGGAAAAAGCAAACGAAGGAGCCGCTGCCCTGGGCAGCCCGCTGGCGGCCCGGCTGCATGGGCTTAATGTGCTGGTCGAGCAGGTGCAGGACATTGCAACCAACACCACGCGCTTTGTGGTCATCGGCACGCAGGACACCAAACCCAGCGGCCAGGACCGCACCACCATCTGCTTCACCGTACCGCACAAGCCGGGCGGTCTGGTCGATGTACTGGAGCACTTCCGCAACCATGGCATCAACATTTTCTGTCTGGATTCGCGTCCCACGCGCGACACCGCATGGGAATACCTCTTCTATATTGATGTGAACGGCCACGAAACCGAGGAACCGCTGCGGAGCTGCCTGGCCGAGCTGAAAGCAGAATGCCCGGTATTCAAAGTTCTGGGCTCCTATCCCGAAAAATAAACCAGCACCACTTCGTAATTCGTAATTCATAATTCATAATCCTCATGGCCTTCATCCTCTCGCAAGCCCGGAAGCTCCTCATGCACGCCCGCCAAAGCGGGCGTCTGCCGCACGCGCTGCTGCTCACCGGCACCGCCCGCGCCGGCACCCATGAACTGGCACTGGCCATGGCGCAGGAACTCAACGGAGCTCAGGCCGATTCACTGGAAACCCTGCGGCACCCGATGTGCCGGGTTCTGCGCCCCGGTTCCAAGAGCCGCAAGATTCTCATCGAGGACATCCGCAATGTGGAGCCCTTCCTAGCCCTGCGGGCAGATGAGGGAGAAACCAAGCTGGTCATCATCCTGGAGGCAGACCGCATGATGGAAGAAGCAGCCAATGCCTTCCTGAAAACCCTGGAAGAGCCCCCGCCGCAGACCGTCATTATCCTCATCACCGAGCAACCCAGCCGCCTGCTCACCACCATTCTTTCCCGCTGCGTGCGCGTGCCGCTGCACGAGGGCAGCAACACCCTGCACCTCTCAGAAGCCCAGCAGGCATTCCTGCCGGCCGTGGCAACCGCCCTGCCCCTCGTTGGTTCCGATGTGGCCGCCCTGGCGCTGCGGGCAGATTTCCAGGAACTGCTCACCCAGCGCAAGGAGCAGATTACCAAGCGACTCACCGCAGCCATCAAGGCCGAAGCCAAGGCCATAGCAGAAGGAACAGACATCCGTGACTGGGAAGCCCGCCAGAAGGACGCCACGGCCGCCCTCATCGAGACCGAATACCTGGCCGAACGCGAACAGATGCTGGAGCTTCTCTCCCTCTGCCTCGGGCAGGCGGTGCTGCTGGCCTCGCACGCGCCGGATGTGCAGCCCGTCACCCCGGAAATCGCCGGGCTGGCGCAGGCGCGCCCCATTGCCGACCTGCTCCAGCGCATGCGAGCGCTCGAAGCACTGCGCACTGACCTCAATTTCAATGTAAACGAAGCACTTACGCTCGATTCCCACCTTCTCAACATCATCGGTAATAACACGTTATGAACAGCATGACCGGATTCGGAGCCGCCACGGCTCCCCTGGGTGGTTCCTCCATCCGCGTAGAAATCAGTGGCGTTAACCGCAAACAGGCAGAAATTGCCGTTGCCCTGCCCCGCGCCTGGGCAGCCCTGGAAACCACCGTGCGCGACACCGTAGCCGCGGCCGTTTCCCGTGGCCGCGTGAATGTATCCTTCACCCTTCAGCAGGTTCCCGGCGCCGCCGGCGCCCTCACCCTCAACCGCGAGAAACTCGCAGCCCTCACCGCCACGCTTGCCGAAGCAGAAAACACCCTGGGGCGAAAGGTAGACACCTCCCTGGATTCGCTGCTGCGTCTCGGCATCATTGCCGAGGAAACCGAAACCGAACTGCCCATCGAAGCCATTGAGGCAGCGGCAGCCCCCGCCCTGCGCGAAGCGCTAGATGCCTTCATCACCCTGCGCGCCCAGGAAGGCGAAAACATGAAGCGCGACCTTCTCACCCGCATCGGCACGCTGCGCGACTTCCGCGAGCAGCTCATGGCCCGCGCCGCTGGTGTTGCCACCCGGCACCGCGAAGTCCTGCTCAAGCGCCTGGCAGACAGCGGCCTGCCCCTCCCCATGGATGACGAGCGCATCATCAAGGAAATTGCCCTCTTTGCCGACAAGTGCGATGTTTCAGAAGAAATGACCCGCTTGGAATCCCACCTCACCCAATTCGAAAAAATCTGCGACAAAGCAGAACCCGTGGGCCGCACCCTCGATTTCCTCTGCCAGGAAATCTTCCGCGAGCTCAACACCACCGGCTCCAAGGCCAATGATGCCGAGCTCGCCCAGCTCGTCGTCACCGCCAAAACCGAGCTCGAAAAAATCCGCGAACAAGTCCAGAACATCGAATAATTCCAAACCACAACCATTCGTAATTCGTAATTCGTAATTCGTAATTCGTAATTCGTAATTCGTAATTCGTAATTCGTAATTCGTAATTCGTACTTTCACCATGCTTGGCACACTCCTCATCGTATCGGGTCCCTCCGGCAGCGGCAAAACCACCCTGTGCCGCCGCGCCGAAAAGGACGGTCTCACCGCCTATTCCATCTCCTGCACCACCCGCCAGCCGCGCCCCGGTGAGCAGGACGGAGTCGACTACCACTTCCTCACCCCTGAGGTATTTGCCGCCAAGGTGGCTGCCGGGGAATTCCTGGAGCACGCCACCGTGCACGGCAACAGCTACGGCACGCTCAAGAGCGATATCATCGACCTCCTGCAGGCTGGCAAGAACGTGGTCATGGACATCGATGTGCAGGGCGCAGCCAGCATCCGCGCCTGCGATGATGCCATCATCCGCCGCGCTTATGCCGATGTCTACATCCACGTGCCCTCCGCTGAACTGGAAGCCCGCCTGCGAGGCCGCCAGACAGATGCCGAGGAAGTCATCCTCCTGCGCCTCCGCAACGCAGCAGAGGAAGACGCCCGCATGAACGAATACCAGTTCTCCCTGGTTTCCGCCGACCGCGAAAGCGACTACACCCGTTTCACAGCTCTGCTCACCGCACTGGGCATGCGCACCACGCTGTAAAACTTTTTTTCATAATCACCGCGGGCTCTCCTGACCACACAGGAGAGCTCGTTTTTTCTCCGTATTGCGTACAAAAAACAGGAGCAAGCCTGCGCTTGCTCCTGCCATGAAAAAAAATCATTCAACGGCGAGATTTTCTCTTATTGGCTCTCTCGGCCTTTTTATTAGCCTTCTCGGGCTTTTTGTTAATCTCCTCTTCCCAATTCAGAATCTTGCTGCCAGCTCCCACAGAAACCAGCTCACCCTTGGCATTCAGAATGAAATACCACGGAATGCCGGGGATCTCCGGTCTGTTTTCCAGCTGAACCTTTTTGTTCAGCACGCCGGGCATATCTGTCTCGTAATGCTCAATGTACTTGCGGGCGGACTCATCATCGCTATCGCAACCCAGCAGCACCATCGAAACATTCTTGTTCTTCTTCATCTTCTTCTCATACTCCTCTACCACCTGAGGCATGAGTGCGCGGCAGGGACCGCACCACGATGCGGAGCAGATGAAAATATAAAACTTAGCCTTGGGGCGAGCTTCCGTTTCCGTGAAGTAACCAGCATCCTCCAGAGCCTGGGCCACCGGGCTCAGCCCAACACGCTTTGCTTTCTTCTTATTCTTCTTAACGACCGAGCTGGCCGCATCTTCATCCTTCGCCATAACCTGCGGGGCGCACCAGCAGCCAACGGCGAATAACAAGGCAAGACTTAAAATCAACTGCTTCATACGCCTTGGAGACTAACACACACTGATTCAGCAGTCAATGAAAATTTGTCCAGGAACCGCGCGCGCAAACCCACACCCACATGTTCTTGTTCATCCTGTCAGTGTTCGCCTCCGGCTTCCTCCCCACCCCACATTACTGTGACTCAGTTGCCTATGGCTATTTGATTCCGCTCTGTCAGCGGCTCATTGAGGACTCTCACCCCAGTTACGAGTCATGCCTGACGTACTACCAAAACGCAGCAATGCCAGACAGGCATTGCGGCGCGCTTTTCAAGCAGACAGGAAACCGGGTTACTGGGGAGTGATGGTGATTTCGCCCCATGTGCTGCGCTTGCCGGGGTCATTGGCATATGTGATTTCCAGCGCAGGTTTCTTCACAGCTTTTTTGACGGTGAGGGCAATGCTCTTCTGAGTACCGGCAGACCAGGACACCTCACAGGTTTCCTCATGCGAAGCCACGCAGGAATCGCCGTCCAGGAGGCGCAGGCGCTTGATGATGATACCGTCGCGCCCCGTGACGAGCTTGAAGTTCACATTGTACGTGCCAGGATTCTTCACCGGCACATCCAGCATACGCATCGGCACCGGAACAGCGGGAATAATCTGGTCACTCCAGCCCTGCCCATAGCGGTACTGCCGCACCCAGTCGCGCATCACCACCGGGGCAGAAATACCCAGCGGGGAGTCAGGATCCAGCTTGCGCATGGCCTTGGCATATTTCGTGATGAGGGGGCCGCCCGCCATCGTTCCCAGACTGCGGCGGATATGACCGATGGCCGTAGCGCAGGCACGCTGCTTCTGCCAAGGGGCAAGCAGCGGGTTCTCCAGCACCCCATCCAGGCGCTTGGTAAGCTCGTCAAGGCTTTCATCATTCCTGATGCCGAAGCCGAAATCCAGAGCTCCCATCACGCCTTGTGAATCGGAGGGATCAAGAGACTTGATTGTCTCCCGCAGATACCCCGGCATCCCCACATGTTCTACTCTGGCAGCCTGCAGAATGAGCTTCATTTTTTTGGACAAATCATCCGCTTTGCCGGATTCGTCCAGAATAGTCTGTTGTTTTTTCTTGGCCGCCATGCGGGACTTGACCAATTTGGCCACCTCAGGAACAGAAGCTGTCATCAGCTTTTCACCATGCAGGGAGGCGTACTGGTGCCCAGCCTTATCATAGAAAATAAGTGCGGGGTATGATATATCGCTCATATCATGGGGGTAACCGAAGCTCCCCATGATTTTTCTGACCTCCTCATTGGTCTTTTCCGTGCGGTTCTGATAGATAGGAGCCAGGACCATCGCCGCCTTACCAGCGGCTTCCCTCAGCTCCTTATCTGCGGTCAGCTTCTTGCAAAGCTTCTCACCGTACTTATCCCAACCTTTCGGGTAAATGAACAAGATATAGCCGTCATCCGTCACCTTGGCCTTTGCCGCTTCAACAGTAGGAAACAGCTGGGCAGCTTCAACAGGCTGGCCCGTGGTTGCCAGCAACAAGCAGGCCAACATTAAAGAAAAAGTCTTTTTCATATACGATTGCTGAAAGTTTGAGTTCATTACGCGGCAGGCTCACCGAATACATAGATGCCGTTGGCATGGAACACCTCCGGGCCACCCGGGCGCAGCACACGCACATAGAGGGCTTTCGGACGTTCCTTTTCCAGATTAAAGCGGATGATATAGTTGCCCGTATTCGGGATGGGGTCACCCACATCATGCCAGTCATCTGCGCGGCCAGTATCAGACACCTGAACCTTCACCGGGCGGAAACGGCCAATGAGACTCCAGTCATTCGTACCGGCAAAAACAACGCCGGTCACATACGCATGCTTGGGCAGTTTCACTGCAATCCACGGGTTATTCTCGCGGGCCGTGTGAATACGGCCGCCTTGCTTCGTCACCAGGCCGGAATGCGTATACGGCACATCCCACTGGCTGGTGCTGCTGGCAAAGGGAAGACCACCCTCTGACACCAGCTTGCCGGAGAACGGCGCAATATCCGGAATAGCAGCAGAGCCCTTAATCAGAGCCGGGGCAATCATCTTGCTCAGAGCCTGGAACGTGGTGAGGTCACGAGCCTGCTCTGCAGAAAGGATGAGACCACCCAGCAATTTAGCCTTCTGCTCACTGCCAATATCCTTCCCCTTGCTGAGCACGTCCAGCATGGCTTCCGTCAGCTTCTGCTTTCCGCCCTCTCCCAGGGTGTTGGCCACGTTGTTGCCCCAGGCCATCATGGTGCCGGAATAAGCATCGTGCGGAGCCGCCTGTGCCAGCACCTTGGTGTACAGGCCGATGACAGTCTCCTCAGACTCACCGCCGACCTGCTTGCAAAGCTGCAGCTGGCGGTTCGCCAGATTCTCGATGTACCAACGGTCGGGGCCCATCTTATCAGCATATTTCCAGAACTGGGCACAAGCATCTGCCATATCATCACCAGAAAGGCCGGCCTTGACGATTCGCCCGTAGACAAACTGTTTGAGCAACTCTGCCGCCTGCTCCGGATAGCACGAGGCCACGCCCTTGCAGAGGGATGCGTTAAGCTTCTTCCATGCTTCTGCATTCTGCGGCATCTTAGCCTCCAGGAATGAGGCATATTCACGCCACATCGGATAATTCAGCGAGGCCGCAAGGGCGGATTGCTCGTAGCAAGCAAGTGCCTTTTCTGCATCGCCGGCATCCTGATACAGCCGCGCCAGAACACGGTATGCCTGTGCCTGGCGGTTCTTTTTCTCAGACTTCTCTGCATACAAGTCATCCGTCAGGTGCAGTGAGCTGTATGTATAGTTCCCATTCCAGGGAATCCAATGAAGCCCACGTTCCCAGCTGAGGGAATAGGCCGGGGTCCACTTACCATCCACCAGCACAATATAGGCACAGTGCCCCGGCTCACCAGCAGCCAGCGCAGGAACACCATTCGCGCAGGCAGCAGCAGCACCGAAGTGCGACAAACCGCCGCACACGCCACCCACATTCTTAGTGAGCCACATGTGGTTATCTGTCTGCACTCCTTCCCATGGGGCGTAATAATGAGGGCCGTGAATGCTGTCACCGTACACATTATCCAGAATATACCCGCAACGCCAGCAGGAGGCAGGGTACTGCCAATCCGGAACATGCACATTATTCAAGGCCCATTCCATGGATTTGACCGTACCGGCACGATTATCGGGCTTCCAGCCGCAGACCACGCGGCGATGATGCATAGGCAGAGCATCAAACGAAGAATTCAACCTGCCCTGGCGCCAATATTTCAGGAAATAATTGGCGCGCTCCACCGCCTTAACGGAGCGGGAATTGCACTTGGCATACTCCAGCGCCACAGCAGTTGTGATATCGCGCTCCACGCCCTTCTTCAATGCGGCGGGGTCTTCTTTCGCTATGGAGTCAATGATTTCCACCACACGGGAGAATCGCTCAATCTCACCCGTAAACAGGATTTGTTCCATCCACTCCGCATCGGCCAGAATCGCCTTGAGCACATCATACCGGCTCAAATCCACCACGTGTTTTGCTTCCGTCTGCAGTTCTTTGAGCGTTTCGCGTGCGCTGGACAAGCGATACTGCGCATTTTTCTTCTCCGGTCCGGATTTGGAACCGACCTCTTTTTCCAGGCGGGCGATTTCATCCTTCTTACCCTGCACCGCCGATTTCAGAGACTCATTATGCCTGGCATAAGTCTCAGCCATTCCAGATTCAATGCACGAGATATGGTACATCCACAGAAGACGCTGGTTATCTTTCTTTTTAAGGAACTTCTGCACCTGTTTCGTCTCCAGTCCGGGCAGGCGTTTACTGATTTCTGCCGCCAGCTGTTTATTGAGCTTATCTACCTTCTGCCAGGCGGCGGCCCCGGGTACGGGAACAGCCGAACCATCATCTGCCTGAGCCATCAGCGGTTGCATGCCGCCCATCAATATGGCAGCCAGGGTCAGATAGGGAATACAGAATTTCATTTTGGTGAATACCATAGCGCTACAGAGTCTACCAGAGAACATTTTCCTCCACAAGCAAAAAGGTAGAGAAACGCCAGAATCATGCCTGTTTTTCAGTATGACAATGGGGAATTTCCTTTGCATTTGCGTGCACGGGTGCGAGTGTGGTAGTATAACGGGGTGCACCGCGCCCTGCCCATTATCCTGATTACCACTTCAGCCCTGAGCCATGCTACACAGGCGCAGCGGCCGCATTGGAATGAAACCGCCCTTTCCATCTCCCGCAAATGCGCTGAATGCCACCAGAAAGAATATCATTTATGGAAAGGCAGTGACCACGCGTGGGCCTGGCGACAGCCTCAGGCCGCAATGGATGCGGAGGCATTCAACGGGCAACGTATCCGCGCACACGGCATGGAGCTGGAAATGCAGCGCGATGCTCAGGGCTCACCGCAAATGAGGGATACCGCTACGGGCAAAGTGTACACTGTAGGCGGCGTGATCGGGCGTGAACCGCTGGTGCAGTATCTGCTCAAGTGGAAAGACGGAGGCATGCAGACTCCCAGTGCCGCCTGGGATGTGGAGAAAAAGGAATGGTTTGATGTGTTCCGCGATGACGCGCTGCAACAGAAACGCGGCGGCGCCGTGCGCAAACCGGGCGAATGGGGACATTGGACCGGCCGGGGCATGAACTGGGAATCGCAGTGCGCCTGGTGCCACATGAGCGGATTCCGGAAAAATTACGACGTAGCGAGCGATACATACAAAGCTACCTGGCAGGAACCCGGCATCACCTGCATCCAATGCCACAAAGCCTCTGCCACGCCTGATGCAGAAGATGGCTGCCTGGTAGCCAGAGCAGACAGAAAGCTCACCCCCCGGCAGCATGACGACAACTGCGCCAGCTGCCACGCCCGCCGGGAAGAACTGACACCCGGCTTTGCCGCGGGGGCCTCATTTGACGCCCACTTCCGGCTGGAGCTGCCCAAAGTACCCGGCGTATTCCACCCGAATGGTCTGCAGCTGGAGGAAGATTACTGCGAAACCAGTTTCCGGCTGCACCGCATGGGGCGCACTGGCGTAACCTGCTACGACTGCCACGACCCACACTCCGGTGCCGTGAACAAACCCACCGGAAACGATGAACTCTGCCTGCAATGCCACAGCACGAACAAGGTCATCAACGGTGTGCTGGCGCCACAGGTCAGCCACAACAAACTCTGCGGCGGCAAAGCCATGCCCTGCATCGAATGCCACATGCCCCAAATGACCTACATGGGCCGCGACTCGCGCCGCGACCACGCCCTGCACTGGCCCGACCCGCGCATGAGCATCGAACTGGGTGTGCCTAATGCCTGCCTGAACTGCCACAAGGACAAAGACCACCAGTGGTGCATGGAGTATCTCGAAAAACGCTACAAAGAGGAACGCCTGGGCAAATACCGCCAGCGATTCCGCGCCGCAGGACATGCCATGCAGGGCAAAGGCAGTGTGCAGGAACTACTGGCCGCATACAAGGTGGAAGAAGTTCCCGCCTGGAGGGCCACCCTGCTGGGGCTGCTGGCACAATTTCCGCTCACCCCTGAAACACAGGCTGCAGCCCTGGGTGCCACGCAGGATGCCGATGCCCTGGTGCGCGCCGCCGCGGTAGAACTGCTGGGGGGAGATGCCGCCCGCAAGGCCCTGGCAGACAAGACACTCAGTGTACGCCACGCCGCAGCCTGGGCGCTGTTCCCCAACCTGCCGGCAAAGCACCCGGTACAGAAGGAGCTTCTCGAAACCGCCACCCACCAGGCAGACCAGCCCACTGGCGCCATGCAACTGGCCATGCTGGCAAATGCGGCAGGCCATGCCGCCACGGCAGATCTGCAATACCGCCGTGCAGTGCAGCGAGACCCCGCCAGCGCCGTGGCTCGCATGGACTACGCCGTTTTCCTGGCGCAGCAGAAGCGCCCGGTGGATGCTCTGCGCCAGATGCTGGCCTGCGCGCAGGAACACCCGCAGAATGCCGAGGTACAATACCGCCTGGGACTTATCCTCATTGAGGTGGGGCAATACCGCCCCGCCCTGCGCGCCATGCAGAAAGCCTTACAAAACGACCCGCAACACACCGCCGCCAAGCAGGCAGCCACCCAGCTGCAACACTACATCCGCTGATTTTCACCACTATGGAAACCTCCCACATCATCCTCACCATTCTGGGCATCATCGTTGGTGCCATCCTCATTTTTTCACTCATCAAGGGATTCCTCAAGATGATTCTGCTGGCCGTGGCCATTTCCGGAGCCGTAGCCTCCTGGATGTTCCTGCAGAAGAACGGATACACCTACGTGGCCTTCGTTACAGATTCCCCGCAACCCTGGATGGTGGAAGCACTGGCCTGGGGGGTGGCCATCTTCATTCTGCTCATCTGCTTCCACGGTATGGTGTGGATGTCTCAGCTCTTCAATTTCAAGAAAAAAGCCGGACTTGGCGGCATCCTCACCACCATACTCATGAGCCTCATCATGCTCTGGGTCACCATCATGGGAATCTGCTACTATGGCAACGTGTGCCGCATCCGCTACTACCACGAACTGGCAGAAGCCCAGATGCAGCGGGCCACCGACCCCGCCGTCACCATGCCCTCCACCCCATGGTTCACCCGCATGACCACCGCCCTGCGCAGTTCCAGAATCACCGGCTGGGTTCAAAGCATCGACCCCATCGACAACCCGGCCCAGACCAACCTGGCCTGCCTGGTAGCCTTTGGCTGCACGCTCGATGAGCCCACCTTCACCCACTTCTACAACACGCAGCTGGCCAATCGCGGCATTCCGCAGCCCACCCGCCTGCTCGACCTCTTCCGCGACCCCGGCCTGCGAACCATGGTGAAGGAAGGGCGCTTTGTCTCCCTTCTGGAAAATGAGCGGCTCAACACCGTGCTCCGCTTCCGCAACACAGAGGAAAAAATGCGCTTGATTCTCTGATTGGCTTGACCAAAAAAGCAGGAAATGTCCGCTCCTGATTGCTCCCGCCGGAGCCGGGCGGACTCAATGTTCTCTGAACGTAACGGTTTTTCGCTGCGGTAACACGAGCTCCTGCTGACTGCCAGGCAGCAGGAGGCGGCGTGGGGCACGCTGCTCCACCTTGAATGTACCGAAGCGTGCCAGTTTTACCACGCCATCCTGTGCAAGCCCATCGCAAATGCTGCGCAGCACAGCATCCACCGCCAGCTGCGCCGCCATGGGGGTGGCCGTGCCGCCCAACTGCTGGCGCACCAGTTCCTGCAGAGTCTGGCGGTTGGTTATCATTCGCGGTTACTGCTGGCCCGGCTCAGAATGATGAGGGCGTAATAAAGCAACATGGCCAGCGAAGAAAGAGCCGCGGCCACATAGGTCATGGCAGCCCAACGCAATGCAGTGCCGGCATGGCCGTGCATGGCGCGCGTAGCAAGCCCGCTCTGCTCCAGCCACGCCAGTGCCCGGCGGGAAGCATCAAACTCCACAGGCAGGGTCACCAGGGCAAACAGCGTGGTTAGGGCATACAGGCCCAGACCAATCCACGCAACGGCCGTACCACTGCCTGCAGCCAGCATAGCCAGCCCCACCAGGAGCACAATCTGCCCCAGACGGGAGCCCAGATTCACCATGGGCACCATGGAAGAGCGCATCCCCAGCCAAGGGTACGCCCGCGCATGCTGAATGGCGTGCCCGCATTCATGCGCCGCCACGGCCATGGCCGCCACGCTGGCTTCGTTGTACACACTTTCACTCAGATTCACCGTGCGGTCCATGGGGTTGTAGTGGTCAGTCAACCGCCCGGCAGTGCTGATAACCTGCACATCGTCCAGGCCATTCTGGCGCAGCATGCGGCGCGCCACCTCAGCCCCGGTGAGCGGAGCTGCCTCCTGAGCATAGCGGTTGAACGCATTTTTCAGCCCCATCTGCACCGCACCGCCAATGAGCATGGTGAGCAGCAGAATCACACCGCCAATCAGCGTCACGCCGCTGTACATGCCGGGCATACCGGCGTAATAATCATTGCCGTAATAATAGGACGCCTGTGCCAGGATAAAAGGAAAACTCATCATATCGTTTCTTGGGAGATTGGATGCAGCCCCGGAGTGTAGTGTTCAAAAATTGCCAGTTTCAGTATTGCGCCGCAGGTGTTCCACGCCGATGCGGCGAATCGGGCTGCCGGCAAAAAGCTGCGAAAACTCCGCTTCGCCGAGCGAGCCTAAGACCGCAGGGGATGCCACCTGCAACGCAGCCGGCATGAGCAGGTGCGGGTCGATGCGCAGCCCATGCCCCGCCCGGGGACGGTTCCATGGGCAGGCTTCCTGGCATGCATCGCAGCCATACAGGTGATTCCCCTGGAGAGCAGCCACCTCCGGCGGCATGGCGGATTTTGCCTCAATCGTCCAGTAGGAAAGGCAGCGCCGGGCATCGCAACACCCGTTCTGAAGCGCCCCGGTCGGGCATGCCTGCTCGCAGCGGTGACAGTTGCCGCAGCGGTCAGGCATGGGGGAATCCACAGGTATCTCCAGAGTTGTCAGAATACTTGCCAGAAAACAATATGACCCGCGCCCCGGGCGAATCAGCAAGCCATTGCGCCCGATCCAGCCCAGCCCGGCCTGGGCGGCAAAGAACCGTTCGCTCACCGGCCCGCTATCTGTAAAATACCGCTGCGCACCGCCGTAGAACTGCAGCGTCTCATCCAAATCTGCCAGTTTGGCAGTCAGCAGTTTGTGGTAATCCTCCCCCTGAGCGTAACGGGCAATGCTGCCGCTTGCCGTGCGGGCACTCTGCCTGGGGTACTCATAGGTAAGCATAATGACGCGCTTCACCCCCGGGAGCACCAGTTCCGGGTTCTGCCGGGCAGGAAGGTGACGCGCCATCCATTCCATATCGGCGTGCATTCCCTCCTCCACAAAACGGGCCAGCTTATCATCCTGCGCGGCATGGGCATCTGCCACACCCACGCCGGAAAAACCCAGCTGAGACGCAGCATATTCCAGAGCCTGGCGTACGGGGTGCAGCATGCGCATCATGAGTTCGACGAATGATTCTCCAACAGCAACCAGTACCGCAGGCGGTCACGCGTTTCCTCCGTAACCGGCAGAGCGCGAATCAAATGCAGCGTAGCGTTATCAATACGCGTGCGGACGGGTGTGGAGCTGCGACTGCTGGCGCGAATCCCCTCCTTGAATGCCAGGCGCTGCATATTAGCAGAAGCCTCACGGTTACCCAGGTTGGCAGCCATGCGGTATAATTGGTAGGCATATTCCGGATTACGGGGCGCAGGATATCCTTTTTCAAACATGGAACCCAGGTTATTCAGGCAGCGGGCATCCTTCATCTTTGCCCCCATGCGGAATAGCTCAAACGCTTTCCGGGAATGCCGCGGCATCCCGATGCCCTGAGCGCACATGTGTCCCATATAAAAGAACACATTCGGTGTCTCCGGGTGCTTGATAGCCAGCGTATGAAGTAAATCCCAGGCTTTTCCGGGGTCGCGCTGCACGCCGGTTCCCAGCATCAGGTACCGGGCATATTCGGCGCGGGCCTCGGGCATTCCGCGCTCTGCCGCAGCCTGCATCCAGTGGCAGGCTTCTGCCTTATCCTCTTTGCAGCCATAGCCTTTCTCCAGATAAAGCGCCAGGCGGAACATGGCATCGGTACGCAAATCCCTGTACTCCTGCTTCATGTTGTCCAGTTTACCAGATTCGGCCAGTCCCCGGGCAAGCCGGTTTGCCTGTTCCGGGTTTGCCTTAAGCCCCCGGAATTTTCCCTCAAATACATCCATCAGCAGCAGGTTTGCCTCCGGATGCAATTCCCGCACACAAGTCTCTAGCAAAAGGGGCACGCTCTCCACATTCTGAATGGAGCGGTCCTCCAGCATGGCGCGTGCCTGCTCGTACATACTTTCCACATCTGCCCGGGTCACGGCAGAAGGAGACGCCCCTGCCACCGCCCCTGCGAACAGAGCGGACAAGAGAATCAGCGGGATGCGGTGCAGAGGCATGTCCAGTGTATAGCACGCTGTCACGCATTTGTCCATGTTTTTCCGATTACTTGCAGATTTATGCTTGACTTTGGCAGGAGTAACATGTAATATCCGCCTCGCCGTTCCGGCGGCACCAGTGCGCGGATAGCTCAGTTGGTAGAGCAGTAGACTTTTAATCTATTGGTCTCGGGTTCGAGTCCCGATCCGCGTACTACATGTCCCCATCGTCTAGGGGTTAGGACATATGATTCTCAGTCATAGAACCGCGGTTCGAATCCGCGTGGGGATGCTCAGAAAGCCCGAGGTTAACGCCTCGGGCTTTCTGCATTCCAGCCAAGGCGTTTCATAACACTTTTTTCTCCTTGACTCCACAAAAGAACGTGGTAATCTAAGGATAATTGCGATGAAATCTCTCCTTTCTACAATCAACCTTGGTCTTGTGGCCCTGATGAGCGGCGTAGCATGCGCCTCTGAGGAAGGCGGCCACCATGGGCTTTCCACCGATGCACCGGTGCTGTGGAACATTGATTTGCCGTTCTGGCCGGGGCATTCCCTGCCCATCACCAACTCTATGGTCATGATGACCATTGCCGTGGTGCTGCTCACCATCATTCTGCGTCTCGCCACGCGCAAGATGCAGAGCGTTCCCGGCGGGCTGCAGAACTTCGTGGAATGGATTTTCGAGCTTCTGTACAACTTTGTGGAAGGCCTTATCGGCAAGAAACTGGCAAAGAAGTACATCTGGTACTTTGCCACGGTATTCCTGCTCATCCTGACCAGCAATTACATGGGGCTCATCCCCGGCGTGGGTGAAATCACCCTCAACGGCCAGCCGGTTTTCCGCGGCGCGAATGCCGACCTGAACATCACCCTCTTCCTGGGCCTGTTCTACACCCTGCTCTGGTTTGTCTGGAGCATCAAGGAACAGGGAATCAAGCACTTCCTGGGGCATATCTTCGGGCCCAAGGGCGGGCTGAAAGGCCTGCTCAAGAACCTGCTGCTGCCCGTGTTCTTCTTCGTGGGGCTCATTGAGCTGCTTTCCATCGCCATCCGCCCGGTTGCACTTGCCGCCCGTCTTTTCGGCAACATCTACGCTGGCGAGGCTATTCTGGAACAGATGAGCATCGTGAGCGGCAGCATACTGGGCAACGCCGCCGCCATGCTGCCCTTCATGTGTCTGGAAATCCTGGTGGGCTTTGTGCAGGCGCTCGTGTTCCTGATGCTGACCGCCATTTTCCTGAAGACCCAGGTAGGGGGCGATGAAGAACACGCCCACTGATGAAAAATCTTCCCGCAGTTGATCATGTAGCAAATCGTGAGACTGCGGGTTTTCCCAATAAACAACAAACAATAGAAAAACAACAATCATGATGATTCCCGCTCTTGCCACCGCCGCCATCAAGTCCGGTCTGGCCGTTCTCGGTGCCGGTCTCGGCATTGGTCTTATCGGCATGAAGGCCGCTGAATCCACCGGCCGCAACCCCGGTGCTTCCGGTCAGGTGCTGACCATCTCCATCATTCTGGCCGCCCTCGTGGAAGGTGTGGCCTTCGTGGCCATCTTCATGGGCTAAAACGCCCTTGGGCATGCCGGGCCATTCAAGACAACGGCATGCCCCGCCCCCTTTCCCCTTTTCTAAAAAAACCGCACATTTCTAACTCAAGTAACTCACAACCATGTTCTCCCCGATTCTCGCCGCTGATATTCAGGATCTGGTCACCAACTTCGGTCTGCATACCGATGCGTTCATTGCGCACCTGATTGCCTTCTGCATTCTGGCTGCCATTGTGGTCTGCTTCGGCATCAAGCCCATCTTCAAGCAGCTGGAGGAGCGCCGCCAGCGCATTCAGGAGGGCGAGGACATGCACGCCCGCAGCCAGCAGGAACTGGCAGAGGTGAAACTGACCAGTGAGAAACTGCTCAGCGAAGCCCGCGAATCCGGCAAGAAAGAAGTGGAACAAGCCCGCGAAACAGCCTCCCGCCTGCAGGCCGAACTTTCCGCCAAGGCCAGCGCAGAGGCTCAGACCGTCATCGAAAACGCCCACAAGCAGGCCGCCATGGACACCCAGCGCGAAAAAGACGCCCTGAAGGGTGAATTTGCGCGTCTGGTGGCAGAAGCCACCTCCCGCGTGACCGGCAAGGTGCTGAGCGATGCCGACCACCGCGCCATCAACGCAGAAGCCATCAAATCCCTGTAATCAGCCATGAAGATAAGCAAAGAAGTACAAGCTCAGGCGCGCCGCCTTATGCGGCTCTGCATCGGGGCTGACGGGCTGATGAATGAGGCCACGGTGCGCCTTGTAGCCGCCAGGATTGCAGCCGGAAAACCGCGTAACTACCTCGCACTGCTCACCGCATTCACCGAGCTGGTGCGACTGGAGCAGGCAGCCCACACCGCCACCATCACCAGCGCCGTGCCTCTGACCGAGGCAGAGCAGGCCGCCATCACCGCCAGACTGAACGCCCGCCAGGCCGGATTGAATTACGAATGGCTGGTGGATTCATCTCTTATTGCCGGGCTCACCGTCAAGGTGGGCGATAACGTGACGGATGCCTCCATCCGCACCCGCATTGAACAACTTACCAAAACTCTCTAAACACACCACGGTATGAGCAACATCGTACAAGAACTCGAAGCACAGATTCGCAACATCTCCACCGCCTCCGTCAGCGAGAACGTGGGCACCATCAAAGCCATTGGCGACGGCGTGGCCCACATTGAAGGCCTGAGCAACGCCATGCTCAATGAGATGATTGAATTTCCCGGCGGCGTGATGGGCCTCGCCATGAACCTGGAAGAGCATGACGTGGGTGCCGTGCTT
>JAFYRS010000144.1 GCA_017546845.1 Akkermansia sp. | reverse complement strand
TTTGGGTGGTGGTGGGGTAATCCGGGGCGGGGAACTGCTGGCTGCTCCCCGCCCCGGTGATGACTTTTTCTTACAGCACGAAGTCACCGGCTCTGCCGCGTGTCTTTTCGTACCATGCGATATAGGTCTTGTTGATGAGGGTGTAACCGCCCGGAGTCGGGTAGTGGCCGCTGAAGTACCAGTCGCCACAGGGGGCTTCAATGGCCTTGTGCAGGCCTTCCAGACTCTGGTAGACGCACTGGATTTCGCAGGGGGAGTCCTCCGGCGTGACCATGCGCGAGATTTCGGCTGTGATTTCGTCCTCAGTGAGGGCACCGTAGATGCGGCGCACGGGGTTGGTGCGCTTCTCTATGGGCAGGGTGAGCTGGTAGCGGCAT
The DNA here is from genome assembly GCA_017546845.1 of Akkermansia sp. GTDB lineage: Bacteria > Verrucomicrobiota > Verrucomicrobiia > Verrucomicrobiales > Akkermansiaceae > Akkermansia. The sequence goes on along the minus strand of JAFYRS010000144.1, from coordinate 22,801 downwards.
TCGTTGTAGACATCGGTGATGACATTGCTCAGCCCCTTGCGGTGCAGCAGGTTGATGGCGGCCAGGAAGGCAACGAACTGCCCCATTTCCTTCATGTCGATGCCGTAGAAGTCCGGGTAACGGACCTGCGGCGCAGAGGAGACGACGACAATCTTGCGGGCCCTGGTGCGGGAAAGCAGACGCAGCAGACTCATCTTGAGCGTGGTACCGCGTACGATGGAGTCATCGATGGCCACAAGTACTTCATCCTCGCCGACTGCACCATAGGTGAGGTCGTAGACCATGGAGGCCATTTGCTTGCGGCTGCTGGCTTCCGAGATGAAGGTGCGGAGCTTGATGTCCTTGTGGGCAATCTTTTCTGCACGCGGCCAGCGGCGCAGGATGAGCTCGTTGATGAGGGCTTCGCTCATCTCACCCTTGCGGAAGGCCTCAATCATCTCCTGGGAGACCTTGTTGCGGCGGTAGGCGCGCAGGCCTTCGAGCAGACCGTAGTAGGAAACCTCTGCCGTGTTGGGAATGAAGGTGATGGCTGCCTTGGAGAAGTCATTCTTATCCAGGCTGGCGACCACTTTTTCCGTGAGGTTGGCACCCAGGGCCTTGCGTTCGCGGTAGATGACCGGGTCGTTGCCGCGGGAGGTGTAGATGTCCTCGAAGCAGCAGGGGGTGAACTTGCCGGGTGTGGTGTATTCCTTGATGCTTACCTTGCCATCTGCCTTGACCAGCAGCATGTTGGCTGCACCCAGCTCGTGCACATCGCTTGCCTCCACTTCCATGACGCTCATGAGCGGTGCGCGCTCGCTGGCGATGGCGATGAGTTCATCTGTCTGGATGTAGTAGCAATGGCGGATGCCGTGCGGGTCTCGCAGGCAGAAGAAGTCACCATTACCCACAGCCCCCATGAGGACATAGCCGCCGTCCCAGTTGGTGCAGGCGTTGCTGATGACATCATAGAGGTTGAGTTCGGCAGAAATAATCTGGGGAATTTCACGACCATCCACGTTCTGCTTGCGCAGTTCGCGGTACTTGTCGGTGTGGGCTTCGTCGAGGTGGTAGCCCACTTCTTCCAGAATAGCCTGGGTGTTGGTGTCAAACACCGGATGCTGTCCGCGCTCCATGAGCTTCTCGTGCAACTCCTCCACGTTGGTCATGGAGTAATCGCCCTGGAGCATGAGGGTGCGGGTGGGCCAGTTGGAGCGGCGCACGAAGGGGTGGCAGTTGCCTTCATCATACTGCACACCGCTGGAACCATACAGCATGTGACCCATGAGCACTTCACCACCATAGTTGAAATGCTTCTTGAAGGTGTATGCATCCGTGCCTTCGATGAGGCCGGAGTTGCGCATGTTGCGCAGATTGCGCTGCTGTGTGGTGAAGATGTCAGTAAGGGCAGAGCCACCCACTGCGCGGGAGCGGAAGATGTAGGGCTCGCCCAGCGGCATGTTCAGCTTGATACAGCCGAAACCTGCGCCGTCCTGACCGCGGTTGCGCTGCTTCTCCAGCAGGAGGAAGAGCTTGTTGAATGCCCACTCGGGGTTTCCGTACTTTTCTGCAAAGTAGGAAAGCGGTTTGAGCAGGCGGATGGCTGCGGACATATAAGTGGTATTTAAGGGTTACTTGCGCACAGTGACCTTGATGCCCTTGCCTTCGCGCATGGTGCCGATGACAAAGCCGCCGGGACCTGCGGTAAGGGCCTGTTCCACCTGGTCGGGGGAGACGATGGCTACCCAGCCGATACCCATGTTGAAGGTGTGGAAGCGGTCTTCTGCGTCTACGAACTGCAGCACCTTCTGGGCGGGTGCATTATCCCAGTAGGGGATTTCGAGGTCGGCACCCTTCTCTCCGAGGAAGCGTTCCAGGTTCTCGGGCAGGCCGCCACCGGTGATGTGGGCGTAGGCCTTGGGCGTGATGCCGAGCTTGCGCATGTCGTACACCACATCATGGTACAGGCGGGTGGGGGCGAGCAGGTCGCGCAGTTCTTCCTGGGTGAGCAGGTCGGGGTTCTGGGCAAGAACGCGGCGCACGAGGCTCCAGCCGTTGGCGTGGAAACCATCGCTGGGGTAGCCGATGAGGATGTCGCCCACGGCCACCTGGCTGGGGTCAATCATTTCGCTCTTTTCCACGCAGCCGATGCTGAAGCCGGCGAGCTCCACAAGACCCTCAGGCACAACGCCGGGCATTTCAGCGGTTTCGCCGCCTGCCAGGATGCAGTTGCAGCTTTCGAGGTAATCGCACATGCCAGCCACCAGGCGGGTGATGCGGGGACGCTCGACTTCCAGGTTGGAGATGCCGAGGTAATCGAGGAAGAGAAGGGGATCGCCACCGGTGGTGAGCAGGTCATTCACGTTCATGGCCACCAGGTCCTTACCGGCGGTTTCGAGCATATCCATGTCGAAGAGGATTTCGGTCTTGGTGCCTACGCCGTCCGTACCGGTCACGATAACCGGCTCCTTGTAGGAGGAAAGGTCGTATGCGGCCGCAAAGAGACCGAAAGCATTGCAGAGCTGACGGTTTTTCTGCGTGCGCTTGACGTGTGCACTGATATCAGAAACAAAAGACTGCGCCTCAATAGTGTCGACGCCGGACTGCTTGTAAGTGAGATTGCCGGACATAGCTTGAATCATCGCTTGGATGCGCGCGCATTATACATGAGAACCCCCCGCTTGGCAAGCCGATTCTGCTCTCTTTTTCCAACTGATAGGCAAGTGCTGAACGAAAAAAAAGAACCTCCAGTACAGGCCGGAGGTTCGTGTATGAAAGTGGATGGGGTGAATCAGCGGTTCTTGTGGCGCAGTTTGAGCTTGTATTTCACACGGTCGTCCTCAATATTGGACTCAACGGAGGAACAGAGCTCACGGATAATCTGGCTGCTTTCCAGGTCTACCTCATCGGCGCCGAAGGGCAGTAGCACTTCCATGCTCATTTCGCGGGTCTGCTCAGAGTAGCGGAAGTAGAAATCCAGCGTGCCTTTATCCAGCGGCAGGTTGCGGAAGAGCACATTGCCGATAAGCTGCGCCTTGCGCATGCTTTCCCGGGTCAGGAAATACTTGTTGCAGTAGGCCTGCCATTCGGATTTGAGCAGGAAGCGGTCGTAATCCGGGCTGTGGAAGGCGAAATGGAAATCGCGGATGCGGTTCACGAACACACGCGTGCGCTCGCGCTTGGGATGTTCGAAAATTTCCTCCGGGGTGCCTTCCTCGTAGATGATGCCTTTGTCCATGTACACCACGCGGGTGCTCACATCGCGCGCAAAGCTCATTTCGTGGGTCACGATGGCCATGGTCATCCCCTGGCGGGCCAGGGCTCGGATGACGGAGAGCACCTCACTCACCATGGTGGGGTCGAGGGCGGAGGTGGGTTCATCGAAGAGGATGATTTCCGGCTCCATGGAGAGGCTGCGCGCAATGGCGGCGCGCTGCTTCTGACCGCCGCTGAGCTCATCGGGCATGGCGTGGGCTTTTTCTGCCATGCCCACGAGCTTGAGCAGCTCCATGGCTTTGGCCTCGGCGGCCTTGCGGCTCTTGCCCAGCAGCTTCACAGGGCCGATGCAGACATTCTCCAGCACGGAGAGGTGGTTGAACAGGTTGAAGGACTGGAACACCATGCCCATCTTCTGGCGCAGTTTCGAGGTGTTGATGCGCCCGTTGAGCACTTCCTCACCATCGATGACAATGCTGCCGCCGGTGGGTTGCTCCAGCAGGTTCAGGCAGCGCAGGAAGGTGCTTTTGCCGGTGCCGGAAGGACCGATGATGGAGATGACCTCACCGCATTTGATGTTCAGGTTCACATCGGTGAGCACATCGATTTTGCCGAAGCTCTTCTGAAGGTGTTTGATTTGAATCATCTTTTCTAAAAGTGGTAGGAACGTTCAGAAAAATCAGCAGACTTTGTTGCCGATGCGGTCAAGGATGTAGGTGAACAGCCATGCAATCAGGAAGTACATGAGCGCCACCATGAGAAGCGGGAAGAAGGGGTCGAAGGTGCGGCCTCGGATGATGTATGAAGCGCGCGTGAGGTCCGCCACGGCTACGTAACCCACAATGGAGGTGTTCTTGATGAGCGAGATGAGCTCTCCCTTGTACACGGGCAGCACGCGGCGCACGGCCTGGGGAAGCACGATGTGGTAGAACGTACGCACCGGGGAGAATCCCAGGGCAATGCCGGCTTCGGTCTGGCCTTTGTCAATGCTGCTGATGCTGGTGCGGAACATTTCACTGACATAGGCAGCGAAGTTCATGGCAAAGGTGATGATGGCCACCGGGGTGTTGTCGAACTGTGTGAAGGCTACGTAGCACATCATCATCAGGAGCACAAGCACGGGAGTGCCGCGCATGACATCAATGTATATCCGCGCGATGCTGCTGCAGATTTTGCAGCTGCTCATGCGCATGTAGCAGATGAATGCCCCGAGAATGGTGCCCAGCAGGGCAGAGAAGAAGGAAATGTAGACGGTGACCTTCAGGCCGTCCCACAGGAGCATGTAGCGGCGCTCCTCGATGATGTTGCGCACGAAACTGCGCTTGATGGTGCCCCAGATGCCCAGGCTTTGTGTGCCTGCCTTGTCGGAGATGATGGAGGCATCGGCGTTCTTGGTGAGCACGGCCACGCGGGAGTGGCTGTCATAGTACGGGTCGGAGAAAAGGACGCTTTCGGCGCGCTCATCGGTGATGAGGATGCCGGAGGCTGCCATGTCAGCCTTGCCGGTGGTGGTGGAGGCGATGAGGGAATCGTACTCCATTTCCACGATTTCCACCGGGCGGTTGATGTAGACGGAGAAACGTTGCACTAGTTCGGCATCGAAACCGGCAATCTTCTCGTTCTTGATGAAGACGATGGGCTCGGTGCAGGGCTCCATGGCCACGCGGATGGGCTCGCCCTTGGTGGGCAGGGGGAGATTCGGCATTTCTGCCGTATCGAAATGCTTGATCCAGCGGTCCATGATCTGCTGGAGCTCGCCGCTGGCCTTAAGCTGGGCGATAAAGGCGTTGAATTGCTTGCAAAGCTCGGCGTTGTGTTTGCCGAACACCATACCCATCTGGCAGGGGGGGACGGGGCTGTCCGGCAGGATGGTGACACCCTCTGTCTTGCGCACCAGGGCGTAGCAGATGACATCGTCCATAATGGCTCCATCGCATTTTTCCTGCTGCAGGGAAAGCATCATATCGGCCTCGGTGTCAAAGCGGTCGAGTCGGATATCCGGGTAGTGCTCTTCCACATAGATGTCCTGCACGGTGGAGGAGGGAACGGCAAGAACGCGTCCTCGCAAGTCTTCAAAACAAGCAATGCGCTTGGAGGTCTGCTGCGAAGCTTCGGCAGAGGATTCCGCACTCCAGGCAGGAGATACGGCCAGCATGACATAAGCAACTAAAGCTGCTACAATATGAAGTGTTTTATTCATCTTGTACAACCCGGGGTTGAAGCGCCCCGCGCGCGGATTGTAGCACACGCTGCCGATTATGCAAGCTAAATGTTATTCTGAATGCATGTTATTCTAATTCCTACAGTGGCGCAGGAGGTTTTTATGAAGCTTATTTCACTAGCCAAGCGGGGGAAAATGTGATAGAATGCGGCGCATGGATAGAGCCGCGGTAGAAAAGAGTCTGGACTACGTGTTTACGGATGAGGTGTGGATGAAGCAGGCGCTGACCCACCCGAGCAGTGACCAGAAGCGCAGCACAAACCTGAATTACGAACGCCTTGAGTTCCTCGGGGACGCTGTGCTGGAGCTGGTGGTGAGCCGTGAGTTGTTTACTCTCTATCCGAAGGCGGATGAAGGCGCGTTGACCAAGATGCGTTCGGCTATTGTGAGCCGCGCACACCTGGCAGAGCTGTGCCGGAAGCTGGGCTGGGGGCAGCAGCTGACGCTCAGCCCGCAGCTGGAGGCAACGGGCGGGCGCGAGGCTGTATCCGTGCTGGCAAATACCTTTGAAAGCGTGATTGGTGCCGTGATGATGGATTCCAACTATAACGCGGCCCGCAAGGTGACGCTGAAATTGATGGAAGAGAGCCTGAAAAATGCACACTCGCTTATTGCCATCAACTACAAAGGAGAGTTGCTGGAAAAACTCCAGTCCATCAATGGCGAAGGTCCTAAATATGCGGTGGAGCTGGTTTCTGAGGACAAGCCGGCAGGCCCGTTCCGCGCCCACGTGATGTGGAATGGCCGTGAGTTAGGCTGTGCAGAGGGGCAGAGCAAGCATAAGGCAGAGGTTGCTGCTGCGGCCTTGGCGCTGGAGCTCAAGCTGTTTGATGTTCAATAAACGATTTGGAGCATCTGCACGGCAGAATCAGATGCTCTTACAGGAAAGCGTCTGGTGTACCCTTTGATACGCAGGGAGAACTGCCCCTGGCGCGGAAGCGAGAGACGTGCCATGTAACGCACGTCATCGGACGTGGTGGGGAGCCTGGCGGAATCGATGGCTTTCCCTGCTGCATCCAGCAGCTCCACAATGAGGCTGGCGCTGGACCGGGGGCTTATATCCAGCATCAGCCGTTGGGAGTTGGCATCCTGGCCATTCTTCTGATACCAGCGTAGCGCAAGGTCGCGGTAACGCTCGGTCACATCTTCTGCCGGCAGCGGGGTAAAAAGCGGGGAGGGCGGGGCCCAGTGGGCGTTGCCGTGCGGTGTGGCGGCCTTGATGCGCTGGGCCGGATGCGTGCTATCGAGCATGCCGATATTATCCAGAACCCAGGGGGTGTTGAAGTCTCGTTCGTTGAATTCAATCATGTGCCATGCCCCATCGAACCATGCTTCTGCCCAGGTGTGGTTGCCGCGGATGTGGTTCCAGGTGAATACCCCGACGGCGCGGGCGGGAATCCCCACGCTGCGCAGCGCGCACACCAGCAGGATGCTTTGCCCGGTGCAGGATACTTTTTTTTCAGCCAGCGCCTCCAGGGCATTCATGTTGTGCTTCCGGCGCTCTGTGGAATAGTACACGCCGGTGACCCGGCTCAGTTCTGCCGCAATGCGCAGCACGGCTTCCCGGGCGGTGGTGCAATCGCGCACGAGCTGCTCGACAATGGGGGTGAGCTGCGGCCTCCAGTCACAGGGGATTTCGTCCAGCACGGTATCCTGGTGCAGGGAGGCCGCGGCAATGTCTGCAGGCGCCTGGTCGCTCCAGGGGAAATCCGCACCCCAGAGCGGAAGTATCAGCAGGCAACTGATTAAAAGGGCTTTCATTCTACTTCGCCGTAGAGAGTGAAACCAGTGCATTCGGCGATGCGCACCGGCACGAGGCTGCCCACCTCTGCAGTGCCGCCGGGGATGATGACAGGCTTGTTCTGCGATGTGCGGCCTTGCAGACGCTCCGGGTTGTTCTTGCTGGGGCCTTCCACCAGAATGGTCTGTTGTGTGCCTACCAGCGCCTGATTGCGCGCCACGGCGATGCGGTTGACTGTCTCAAGGAGGTCGTGGTTGCGTTCTTCCTTGACGCGCAGGCAGATCTGGTTGTCCATGGCGGCGGCCACGGTGTCACGCCGTGGGGAGTATTGGAACACGAAGGCATTGTCGAACTGGATGCGTTCCACCGCGGCCTTGGTTTCGAGGTAGTCCTCGTGCGTTTCACCGGGGAAGCCCACGATGATATCTGTGGTGATGGCCAGGTCCGGGCGCGCCTCGCGCATGGCTTCGCAGAGTTTGAGGTATTTCTCGTTTTTATACGGGCGGCGCATGAGCTGCAGGATGCGGTCGCTACCGCTCTGCATGGGGAAGTGGATGTGGCTGCAGAGTTTCGGCAGGTAGGTGTATGCATTCACCAGGTCCTGGCGGAAGCCGATGGGGTGCGGACTGGTGAAGCGGATGCGCTCCAGCCCTTCCATGTCATTGAGCTGCTCCAGGAGTCGGACAAAGGCGCCACGGCCGTTGATGACGGGTTCATCTTTGCCGTAACGGTTCACGATTTGCCCCAGCAGGGTGACTTCCTTGACGCCGCGCTCCACCAGCTCGCGCACCTCCTGCAGAATATCGGCTGCCGGGCGGCTGCACTCTGCGCCGCGGGTGCTGGGCACGATGCAGTATGAACAGCGCATTTCGCACCCCTGCATGATGGAGACGAATGCCGTGCAGTTACCGGCAGGGGGAAGGTGGTCGCGGATGGCGTTCTGGAACCCTTCCTCCTGCTGGGTGGCGCAGATGTGAGCCCCGCGGCGGATGGGTTCGAATGCGGGCTGCCCCAGGCGGCTGCGCAGCAGACGGTTGCAGAGTTTGTACACGTTATGGTATTGCTGCGTGCCGGTTACGATGTCGAGCCGGGGTACATCGCGGAAAAGGGAAGCGGCGCGGCTCTGGCACATGCAGCCCATGAACCCGTACACAACCCAAGGTTTGGCTGTGGGGCGGGCGCAGAGAAGCCCCATTTTGCCGAGGGCTTTCAATTCTGCCTTTTCGCGCACGGAGCAGGTGTTAATCAGGATGACATCGGCTGCGGCCTCATCCGTGGTCAGTTCGTAACCTCCGGCAAGGAACATGCTTGCTACCTGCTCGGAGTCTCGCTCATTCATCTGGCATCCATAGGTTTTAATCAACACACTCGGCATGCGGGTATGCTAACACACCTGCGCGCAGATGGAAAGCCCAATTCAAGTCAACGGCGTAATCAGCTCAGGAATGTACAGGTCATGCGGCTCGGCAGGTATTTCTGCGACCAGTTGTTCCTCAAAGGCAAGTGCCAGCACCCGGGCGCGGGTGCACTGGGGGATGAAGCGGTCATAGTATCCGCCACCGTAGCCCAGGCGGGCTCCGCTACGGGTGAACGCCACACCGGGGACGATTAGAATGTCTATTTCCTCCGGGGGGATGATGGTGGTGTGTGCTGCCGGTTCCGGGATGTTCATGGCACCGGGGATTAAATCGCCCTCCGGTGAGAGCACGTGCCGGAATTGCAGCTGACGGCCCGGCAGGCAGAGGGGGAAAACGTACCGGTGCTGCGGGTATTCCTGGAGCAGGGGGAGCAGGTTGATTTCGTGCGGTAGTGGGGCGTAGATGGCGACACACCGGGAGTCGCCCCCCAGAACGCCTGCCAGTTTCCGGCGAAGCGCGGCAGAACGCAACTGCGCCGGGTCGGCCAGAGCTGCGGCTTTGAGCCGCTGCAGTGCCTCCCGGCGCAGTTCTTGTTTGGTGATGGGCATGAGTTATTCGGCATCAAAGCCGGGATTGCGCCCGAAGAGGGCCAGCATGCGGCCGGTGTTGCCTTTCTCCACGCGGTAGGAGTAGAAGGTTTCAAGATCGGCGGCGGTGTCAAGCCCGCTGTCGATGATGTGTTCCGGGGCAATGCCGGCTTCCACCAGCTCCTGCTTGATCATGGTGACAATGTCGACCTCATAGTGAGGGGGACGGATGCAGGGGGAGATGACGGCGATGCAATCGCTGGCATTGACTCCAAGCACTTTGTACATGGCTTTCATGGTCTCTCCCACAATGTTCTGCTGGGTGCCTGCCTTGCCGGAATGTACCAGTGCGCGGCTCTGGGTCACGGTGTCATAAATCCAGACGGCGGCGCAGTCTGCCACATAGATACCCAGACAGCAGTCTGCCTTGCCTCCGCAGAACAGACCATCCACCCCTTCCACGGGGTATGAGCAGCCGATATCGCCCACCAGGGCAACCTTGTTGCCATGCACCTGCTGGGCGCGGCGCAGCATTTTAGGCTCGATGCCGCCGTCGCGAAGCACGGCTTCGTGTGTGGGGGTCAGGGCAGAGATGACGGCGGCACGGTCGGTGGTGGTGGCGATGCCCGGAATGCGGGTAATGAAACGCGCAAAGTTTTCCGGGTATTTGTTGAGGGCTTGCAGATAATCGGGGGAATAGTTGCTCATGGCTGGGAGTGGTATTTGTTTTAAACCTGGTTCTTACGCGCTGCTGCTGTGCGGCGGGAGATGATGCGGCGGGCGCTGCCAACAGGAGTGGTGCTATCCTCGCGGCTCATCATCTGGGCCAGGTCCGTGGCAATGTTGCTGCGCATCTGGGCTACCAGCGCGCGCCCCTGTTCGGTGATGCGTACCATAATCTTGCGGCGGTCCGCTGCGGCGGTGTAGCGCTTCAGGTGTCCCAGTTCCTGCAGCTTGTCAATCATGCCGGTGGCTGCGGCTGTGGAGTGCCCCATCATCTTGGCAATATTGCTCATGGAGAGGCATTCCTCTTCATCCAGATAGGCCAGCAGGAAAAACTGCGGGAACGAAATCTTGCCTTTGGTCAGCTCCGGGGAAAGGCGCAGAATGCAGCTGCGCTGGGAGAAAAGGACGAAGTCTGTCAGGTTCTGGACATCCTGTTCGTGCTGAGTTCCTGTAGGAGAGAACGGTGTTTTACTCATGTTCCGAAATGGGCTGTTCAGCCATGATATTACGGCTTTGCGTAATTTTTGCAAGCCCAAAATTTCAGCCTCTCCTAAGTGTTATTTCCTCGTAGGTGAATGTGGGGGCGGCTACGAAAAAACTATACTATATCTTGTGTTTTGCTGAAATAAAAAACTTTTGAATTCAGCTGGATAGTATGTAAGTTTTTTTGGGAAACCGGTGCAATATGGAGGATTTCGCGGAGTTCAGGAGTGAGAATCTGCTCCTGCTCCATGCGTTCAATGTGGCTGCGGATGGCCGCCCAGAGCGTGCTGAATGCTTCCATTTTGTTCTGCACAGCCATGTAATCCTGCACTGTGGGTTCGGGAAGCTGCCGTTGCGTTTCTACCAGACGGGCACATTCCTCTTTGAGCTCCTTGAGTTGAGGAATGGCCTCTGCGGCAGTGGCTGCATCCCGGCAGGAATTGAGGCAAAGTTCTGTGCGTGAGAGAAAATCGAGAATAGCGCCGGTCATGTCCACATGGTTGGTGGGCGTGGCCAGCGCTACATTCCCCAGAATGCTTACCCCAAGAGCAATGGTGAACAGATAGTCTCTCATGAGCAGATGAGTTAACGCTTGTTCTCTCTGGCCTTGCTGCGAGTCAGGCGGATTGGGGTACCGCAGCCGGGGCAGACGAAACGGAATCTGAAGAGGATGCTGAGGGCGGTTGCGGCATTGTATCCAAGAATGGGAATGTAGTGCGCAGCCCGGTTCCTCGTGTAACTGCCATATGTGAACGTGCGGATGTGGCAGACCGGGCAGTGCGCCAATCTGGAAAATAACAGATACGGCAGCGAGGGGGCAATAATGGTGGCAAGCACCAGAAGTTTCAGTGATATATCGGGCAGGGTGTCTGTTGCCATCATGATTAACAGAGCCACTACGGACACCGCCGGCACAATGAGCAGCAGCGTACTCATGGCTGCAAACAGCGTTGTCCACGGGTGTGACGTGCGCACAGTGCTGTGCAGAATCTTCTGGTGTGCCTTTTTTGTTTTATTCATCTCCCTTTTTGTCCGCTCCTGGCTGGAGCGACGGAACCCTGTCGTGGGACCGACGTTTTCAATCTCGAGGAAGTCGGCTTCACTTGTTTCATCTGCTTCCGTTGTTGCAACCGGCTCTTCCTGGATGGCCTGAGTCCCGAGGATGGATTCAAGTTTCTCCTTTGTCAGAGTGAAACGTTTATCGGGGAAGTATTTCTGCGCGGTTTCCAGGTCCTTCAAAATGGTGTTTATATCCGCCTTGAGGAGTTGGGATTCGCTGGAAATGCCGCAGAGCGAAAGCTCGTAGGCTTCCTGCTCCGTCAGTTTTTGAAAAGGGGTCGAGTCCATATTGTAAGATTTGATAGGTGTTAGCTGAGAGCATTCAGCATAGCCTCAAGCTGGGCGGTCTTGGCTTCCCAGTCGGTCAGACGGGCGCGTTCCTGTTCCACTACTGCGGCCGGGGCTCGGTCTACGAATGAGGCATTGCCGAGTTTGGCTTTGCTCTTGGCGATTTCCTTGGACATCTTTTCGAGTTCCTTGGTAATGCGGGTGCGTTCTGCTTCCACATCTACCAGGCCTTCCAGCGGAAGGAAGAGTTCGCCCAGCGGTGTAAGCGCGGTCGGAGTTCCCTTGGGGGCTTCGTAGACGCTGTCCAGCTCAGCGGACTGGGCACCAGCCAGCAGAGCCAGGCGGGAGGCCAGGTCTTCATCCACCGGCATGCTGCCGGGCTTGAGCACGAATTTGACCTTGCGGTTGGTGGCAAGATTGTATTCTGCTTTCAGGTTGCGTGCCTTGTTAGCGGTGTCGTACAGGGCGGTAGCGGTGGCGCGAGCCTTGGAAATGGCCGTGTTGTCCAGCCCGGAGAGCAGGGTGGCAGCGCAGGGCAGCGTTGTGCTCATCAGCGGCTGACCATCCTTGGCGAAACCGAGGCTTGCCCAGAGTTCTTCCGCGATGTGCGGCATGATGGGGGCAAGCAGGGCCAGGTAGTGGCGCAGCACGGTATCCATGGTAAAGAGCGTGGCGTTCTTCACAGCGGGGTCACCCTCTCGCAGGTCGTTCTTCACGGCTTCCAGGAAGAGGGAGCAGTATTCGTTCCAGAAGAAGGAGTAGAGAGCCTGGGTGTAGGTGTTGAACTCGTACTTGCCCAGACCTTCGGCCACGGTTTCGTGCAGTTCCTTGAGCTTGGCAAGGATATCAATATGCACAGCCGTAAATCGGGGAGCAGGCTCGGTGCTGGCCGCACCCTGCATCATGCGGAAGCGGGCCGCGTTGTACAACTTGTTGGCAAAGTTCTTGCCTTCCTCAATCTGCTTCTCGTCGAACTTGACGTCTGTGCCCGTGGGCGCGATGCGCATGAGGCCGAAACGCAGGCCGTCTGCGCCGTACTTGGCAATGAGGTCGAGCGGGTCAGGGCTGTTGCCCAGGCTCTTGCTCATCTTGCGGCCCAGCAGGTCACGCACAATGGAGGTGAAGAATACATTGCCGAAAGGCTTGCCGTCTGCAAAGCGGTAGCCGGCCATGATCATGCGGGCCACCCAGAAGAAGATGATGTCCGGGCCCGTCACCAGGTCGCTGGTGGGGTAGAACTTGGCAAGGCAGTCCTTGTCCATGGTGGAGAAGGGCCACAGCCAGCTGCTGAACCAGGTGTCCAGCGCGTCTTCGTCCTGCACCCAGTTTTCGGGGTCAGCGGGCGGCTCTACGCCCACGTAGATATCACCGGCGGCGGCGTCAGCGGCATCCAGCTTGGTAGCAGCCTGCAGCTCGGCAGCCTTGTCCTTCTTGTACCACACTGGGATGCGGTGTCCCCACCACAGCTGGCGGGAAATGCACCAGTCCTGGATACCCTCCAGCCAGTGGGCATAGGTCTTGGCCCAGTGGGCAGGGCGGAATACGATATCACCATTGGCCACGGCTTCCGCGGCTTCCTTGACGCAGGGGTATTTCAGGAACCACTGCATGCTCAGACGCGGTTCAATCGGCACATCGGAGCGCTGGGAGATGCCTACGTTGTTTTCGTAGTCCTCCACCTTTTCAAGCAGTCCCTTGGCTTCGATGAGCTCAATGGATTTCTCGCGGGCCACGAAGCGGTCCAGCCCGTGCAGTTCGGGGCAGCCGGGGCAGTTGATGTGACCATCGGCGGTGAGCACGTCGATGATTTCGAGATTGTTCTTCATGCCCACCTCAAAGTCGGTGCGGTCGTGGGCAGGGGTAATCTTCAGCGCGCCGGTGCCGAATTCGATTTCCACATGGTCATCGGCGATAATCGGGATTTCTGCCTCGCAGAGCGGGCGGATAACTGTTTTGCCGATGAGGTGGGCAAAGCGCGGGTCTTTCGGGTTCACAGCCACGGCCACGTCGGCCATGATGGTTTCCGGGCGCGTGGTGGAAACGAGCAGCTGGCCGCTGCCATCTGCCAGTTTGTAGCGGATGGTGTAGAGCTTGCTCTTGGAGGGGGTCATGATAACCTCCTCGTCGGAAAGGGCGGTAAGCAGCACCGGGTCCCAGTTCACCATGCGGTGCCCGCGGTAGATGAGGCCTTCGTTGAACAGTTCGGTAAAGACTCGTGCTACCTCGGGGGCATACACATCGTCCATGGTGAAGCGCTCGCGCTCCCAGTCGCAGGAGCAACCCAGTTTCTTGAGCTGGTTGATGATGATGCCGCCGTGTTTATCCTTCCACTCCCACACCATGTTGACAAAGTCCTCGCGGCCTACATCAAAGCGGGTGCGCGGCGGGGTTTCCTTGGCCAGTTCCTTTTCCACACGGGCCTGGGTGGCAATGCCGGCGTGGTCGGTGCCGGGCAGCCAGAGCACTTCCTTGCCTTCCTGGCGGGCGCGGCGGGCGAGAATGTCCTGAATTGTGTTGTTGAGCACGTGCCCCATGTGCAGCACGCCCGTCACGTTGGGCGGGGGGATGACAATGCTGTAGGCAGGTTTGTCAGAGTGGGGGTCAGCGTGGAAGCAACCCTCTGAAATCCAGTGGGTTTGCCATTTTTCTTCAACTAAGGTCGGTTCGTAAGCCTTGGGCAATTCAGTCATGTCGGCGCAAATACTACTCTCAGAGTGTGTCAAATGCAAGCTTTTTCCCGCAATTATGACTATTTCAAAACGCACAGAAAACGGGCAATGGCGAAACTGCCATTGCCCGTTCATGAAAGCTGGTGATGAATGGTCGGATTATTCAGCCCAGGTGAGCACCACCTTGCCGGACTTGCCGGAGGCCATGACTTCGAAGCCCTGCTTGAAGTCGGTGTAGTGCAGGCGGTGGGTGATGATGGGGGAAACATCCAGCCCGCTGCGCAGCATGGCATCCATCTTCTGCCAGGTGCCGAACATTTCACGGCCGTAGATGCCCTTCATCTTGAGCCCCTTCCACACAAAGGTGTTCCAGTCGATGCCGGAGCCGCCGGGCTGAATGCCCAGCAGGGAGATGTTGGCACCGTAGGCGGAGTGGGTGATGATGTCCTTGAGGCAGGCGGGAGCGCCGCTCATTTCAAGGCACACGCCATAGCCTTCGGTGATTTCGAGGTCTTCGCGTGCTGCGGCAATGCTGTCGCCGGAGAGGACATTCACGGTGCGGTCTGCGCCCATGGTCTTGGCGAGGCTGAGCTTGTAGTCGCTTACGTCAGTGATGGTCACGGTGCGGGCACCGGCCTTCTTGCACACGGCTGCGGCCATGGAGCCGATGAGGCCGGCACCGGTGATGAGTACATCCTCGCCCACCAGATCCCAGGAAAGGGCGGTGTGCGTGGCGTTACCCAGCGGGTCAAGGATGGAGGCAATCTCCATGGGCATATCCTTGTGGATGCGGATTACGTTGCTCTGGGGAATGGAAAGGTATTCGGCAAAGCAGCCTGCGCGGTTCACGCCCACGCCCTGCGTGTTCGGGCAGAGGTGGAAAAGACCCTTGCGGCAGTTGCGGCAGTGTCCGCAGACAATGTGGCCTTCGCCGGAAACAACATCACCCGGCTTGTATTCCGTTACGGCAGAGCCTACGCGCTCAATGACGCCGCAGAACTCGTGCCCGACGTGCATGCCCACCGGGATGGTCTGCTGGGCCCAGGCGTCCCAGTTCCAGATGTGCAGGTCCGTGCCGCAGATGGCGGTCTTGTAAATCTTGATAAGGACATCATTTGCACCGACTTCGGGCATCGGTACATCCATCAGTTCCAGGCCGGGGCCGGCGGTTGTTTTGACGAGGGCTTTCATTTCGGGGCAAGAATATACTCTTGCGTTGCAGTTCACGCAAGCCAAATATCTGCCACAATATGGCAGCATGCCAGATTTTTTTATTCTGCGTCAGCTGACTCATTCTGAACTTTACAGAATCGGGCAAAAGTGCTACCGTGCAGCTTTCCCGGAATTTTTTCTATACAGAGTCATGAAAAACCTTCTTTCCATTGAAGAACTGACTGGCGACCAGATTTGTGAACTGCTTGCCCTGGGGCACAAGCTCAAGGCAGAGCGTGGTTGCCACACCGAACAGCCTTTGGCCGGGCAGACCTGGGCACTGATTTTTTCCAAGTCCTCCACACGCACGCGTGTATCATTCGAGGTAGGTATCTCTGAACTGGGCGGTCGCCCCATGTTTCTCTCCACCCGTGATATCCAGCTGGGCCGTGGTGAGCCCATCAAGGACACCGCCCGCGTGCTGGGCCGCATGATTCACGGTGCCATCATCCGCACTTATGACCAGCAGGATGTGGTGGATTTTGCCGACTATTCCAAGCTGCCTACCATCAATGCCCTGACCGACCTGGAGCACCCCTGCCAGATTCTGGCAGACCTGCTCACCATTGAGGAGCAGTATGGCGTGGGTTCCTGGAAGGGAATGAAGATTGCGTTCCTGGGCGATGTGGATAACAACATGGGGCGCTCCTGGATGTGGGCTGCCAAGCACCTGGGCTTCACGCTGATGCTGGCCGGCCCTGAGCAGGCCCTGCCCAAGGCCGAAACACTTGCGGCGCTTGATTGCCCGAACATCATCTGCACCACGGACGCAGCCGAAGCTGTGCGCGACTGCATGGTGATTAACACCGATACCTGGATTTCCATGGGCCAGGAGGCAGAGAAGGGCACCAAGGAAAAGGCCTTCTTCCCCTATCAGGTGAATGATGAACTGCTGAAGCTGGCTGCTCCTGGCCACATTGTGCTGCACTGTCTGCCGGCCTACCGTGGCTATGAAATCACGGATGAGGTGCTGGAGGCTCATGCGCCTGTCATTTTCCGCGAGGCTGAAAACCGTCTGCACGCCCAGAAGGCCGTGCTTTATACGCTGGCAAAAAGCCGCTGCTGCAAGTAATGGATTACAACGCACGTATAGAGGAACTTCTCGATGATATGTCCGTCTTTGAAGACTGGACAGAGAAGTATGAATTCATTATTTCTCAAGGCCGCCGCCTGCCGGCCATGCCGGAGAAATTCCGCAAGAACGGCAACCTTATCAAAGGTTGCCAGAGCCGCGTGTGGGTGGGTACTGAGATGGATGATGGCAAGCTTATCATTCATGCAGACAGTGACTCGCTCATCACCAAGGGGCTTATTGCGTTGTTTATCCGTCTGCTCTCCGGGCTTACGCCTGCGGAGATTCTGGCGGCCGATTTGAGCCGGCTCGATGACTGCGGGCTCAAGGAGCATCTGGCCTCCACCCGCGCCAATGCACTTACTTCCATGGCGGCCACCATTCGCAAGGCTGCTGATGTAGCTTCCAAGACCTTCCTGCTGTGAGTACTCCTCTCCAGAAAATCATTGACCAGCGCCTGGCCAAGCTGCCACCCGCCACGGATGCCTTCCGTGTGTCGGATGGTGCGCCCTGGCCGGGCGTGTTCATTGATGCTCTGGCAGACCGCCTGCTGGTTTCGCTGCGTGATACGGCGTTGCCGCCTGCGCTCAAGGATATGCTCAAGGCAACCGGGCGCCCGGTGTATGTGAAGCGGCTGGATAAGGATGTGAAGGAACCGCCTCAGTTCCTCTGTGGACCTGAGGTGCCTCTGCGCTTTGTGATTCAGGAGAATGGTGTCCGCTACCTCATGGATATGGGGGCAGGGTATTCCCAGGGCATCTTCCTGGACCAGCGTGATAACCGCGCCGAGTTGCGCTCCTTGTGCCGCCCGGGAATGAAGGTGCTCAACACCTTCGCGTACACAGGGGCTTTTTCTGTGTGTGCTGCGCTTGCCGGGGCTCAGACCACTACTCTTGACCTTGCCCAGCCCTGCCTGAGCTGGTGTCGGGAGAATATGGCTCTGAATGACATTGACCCGGATGACCATTATTTCTGCAAGGGGGATGCGCTGCACTGGATGGATCGCTTTGCGCGCCAGGGCCGCAAGTTTGATATCATTGTGCTCGACCCGCCCACATTCTCTCGCGATGAAAAGGGACATGTCTGGCGAGTGGAGAAAGATTACGACCACCTGGTGAGCCTGGCTGCGGCGATTCTCGCACCCGGTGGCCGCATTCTCTGCTCCACGAATTGCCGTAAATTGACACCTGCGGCATTCCGGAGCATGGTGTCGGCCGGAATTCCCTCAGCCAGACTCTTTTCGGTACCAATGCCCTTTGATTTTGACGGCGAGGACTATCTCAAGTGCATCTGGGCGCTGAATTGATGTCTTTTTTCTACCCGCTATATTTTGGGGTGTGGCTGTAGTTGATACACTATATACAGCCCTGTTTTAGAATGCTGTTTCCGCGTGCAGAATCCGCTTTTCTCAACGCTTTGCAACGCTGCTTAACTTTTCTTAAATGAGAAATATTCTAAAATAGGCAAAAACACCTAACTATACAATATATAGTATACATAGTGATTTCTTTATTCTATATTTTGTGTAAAGAAAAGTGCGACCGTATACAACTTTTTTCTTGCAAAGTGATAATACGGATGGTAGAGTGAACCCCGTGCACCGCGCAGGAACCCGCCTGCCGGATTGCCCCGGTAAACGGGTTCCAGAAACTCTCTACAACCTCTACGCAATATGCCTGAAATCATCAAACGAAACGGTAAGCGTGAACGCTTCGAGGCCTACAAGGTACAGCAGGCCATCGAAAAAGCCTTCCACGCCTCACAGGAGGAGTACAATCCTCTTGTATACGCCAACGTGCTGGACAAGCTGAAGCACGAAGAATATCTGCCTGTGGAAATGGTGCAGGACCGCATCGAAAAGGAACTGATGCGCGCCGGTGCCTACGACACAGCCCGTAATTTCATCAAATACCGTTTCCTGCACAAACTGCAGCGCGAACAGATTGCAGGTCTGTACAAGGGTAATACCTGGGTTGATTGTAAGCAGACGATTGAGGAATACGTGGGTAACACGGACTGGCGCATCAAGGCCAACTCCAACACTACTTATTCCAACGCCGGCCTGGTGAACAACACCGCCGGTAAGGTGATTGCCAACTACTGGCTCGACCAGGTGTACACCCCGGAGGAAGGTGCCGCCCACCGCAATGGCGACTACCACATTCACGACCTTGACTGCCTCACCGGTTACTGCGCCGGCTGGAGTCTGCGCGCTCTTCTCAACGAAGGGTTCAACGGTGTGCGCAGCCGCGTGAACAGCCGTCCGCCCAAGCACTTCCGCGAGGCTCTGGGACAGATGGCCAACTTCCTGGGCATTCTGCAGAGCGAATGGGCCGGTGCACAGGCTTTCAGCTCCTTTGATACCTATCTTTCCCCGTACCTGTTCAAGGACCAGCTGCCCTACAAGGCAGTGAAGAAGGCCCTGCGTGGATTCGTATATAATCTGAACGTGCCCAGCCGCTGGGGTCAGAGCCCGTTCACCAACGTGACGATTGACTGGACCGTGCCCCGCGACCTTCGCGAGCAGCCCCCCATGTCCGGCAACCAGCACATCTTTGAAGGCCTGGAGGATGAGAACCTGCTCGCCATTGCCCGCGAGCGTGGTGTCGAGAGCCTCACCGACCTCACCTACAAGCACTTCCAGAAGGAAATGATGGTCATCCAGAAGGCTTTCTATGAAGTGCTTACAGAAGGTGACAGCACCGGCCAGCCCTTCACCTTCCCGATTCCCACGGTGAACATCACCGAAGACTTTGACTGGGAAGGCGAGAACGTGCCGCTGCTCTTCGAGAACGCCGCCAAGATCGGTTCCTCCTACTTCCAGAACTTTGTGGGTTCCCAGTACAAGTACGATGAGAACGGCAACAAGGTCATCGACGAGGAAGCCTACAAGCCGGATGCCGTGCGTTCCATGTGCTGCCGTCTGCAGCTCGACCTGCGCGAACTGCTCAAGCGCGGTGGTGGTCTCTTCGGCTCTGCTGAAATGACCGGCTCCATCGGCGTGGTGACCATCAACCTGGCCCGCCTCGGCTACCTGTACAAGGGCAACAAGAACCTGCTGTACAGCAAGCTCGGCGAGCTTATGGACCTGGCCAAGGACACGCTGGAGAAGAAGCGCGTATTCATCAACACGCTGTATGAGCGCGGTCTGTATCCCTACACCAAGCGCTACCTGCCGCACCTGCGCAACCACTTCTCTACCATCGGTCTCAATGGTATCAACGAAATGCTGCGTAACTTCTCCGGCGATACCATGAACACGGCCACCCCCGAGGGTATTGCCTTTGCTGAGGAAGTGCTGCACTACATGCGCGAGCGCATCCGTGGTTATCAGGAAGAAACCGGCAACCTCTACAACCTTGAGGCTACCCCGGCAGAAGGTACCACGCACCGCTTTGCCCGCGAAGACCTCAAGCGCTACCCGGACATCATTCAGTCCGGTACCCCCGGTCACCGCTACTACACCAACAGCTCTCAGCTGCCGGCATCGTACACGCACGACCTCTTCAAGGCTCTCAAGATGCAGGACAAACTGCAGTGCTGCTACACAGGTGGTACAGTATTCCACATGTACATGAACGAGGCTATCTCCTCCCCCGAGGCATGTCGCGACATCGTACGCAAGGTGCTTACCAACTTCAAGATGCCTTACATCACCGTCACCCCGCTCTTCTCTGTGTGTGACAAGCACGGCTACCTCAAAGGCCGTCATGACTACTGCCCGCTTTGCGATGAAGAACTCATTGCCAAAGCTCGCGCAGAAGAACAACCCGAGCTTCCTCTGTTCTGATTGAACGACTAGAACACCAAACCTCCGAACCAAATACTATGAGCGACACCGAAATCAAACCCGTAGTCAAGACCGACGAGCAAATCCTTGCCGAGCACGAGTCTGAGCGCACCAAGTGCACCGTCTACACCCGCGTTATGGGCTACCACCGCCCGGTGGAAACCTTCAACGCCGGAAAGCAAGGCGAGTTCGAGGAGCGCGCTCACTTCGACGAACCCGGCTGCGGTTGCGGCTGCGATGCTATCCTCAAGTAATTCGCGCCCCCTCGCGCAGAGGTTGTAACAACCTCAAAATCACCCGCAACGGTGCAGAAAACAGTTAATCCATACACATTCTGAACCGTTGCGGGATTTTTATATCGCCATTTTTCCATGAGACGCCACCCTGTAGACATTACCCCACTCACCTTTTTGGATTATCCCAAAAAGGCAGCCTGCATTTTTTGGTATACCGGTTGTAACCTACGCTGCCCCTATTGCTATAACCCGGAACTTGTTTTAGGGCGCACCAAATCTCAGGTTGACGAATTGGCATTCTTGAAAGAGCGCAGCGGTTTCTTGGATGCCGTTGTGCTCTCCGGTGGTGAAATTACACTCACCCCCCAACTCAAAGACATTTGTGAGGATATCAAAGCCCTGGGCTACCTCATCAAAATTGATACAAACGGCTCTAATCCTCACATCGTCCGTGAGCTTGTTGAAAACAAGCTTATCGACTACGTGGCCATGGACAACAAAATGCCCTCAGACCGCACGTGGAGACTCCCCGGAGGCACCCCGCTCTTTGAGCGTTTTGCAGAAAGTCTTTCCATTCTCAAAGAAAGTGGGCTCCCCTTCGAGGTGCGCACCACCGTACACCCCGGTTTGCTGGAAGAATCGGACATCATCCGCATGATTCGAGAAGCCAACGCTTTAAGCTACACCGGCACCTACTATCTGCAATACTTCTTCAATGCCGGCACCACTCTGGGCAACATGGCGCCCCCTACACGTCGCTACGACCGCGATATGCTCAACCGCCACGCCCCCCTCCCTATCGGCTACCGTAATTTCCCCGAGGACAGAGGTAAAGGTTGATTAAAATACAGGGGGCCAAGCACCAAGTAAAACAGCCCCGGCGGGAATCGAACCCACATCTGCCCTTTAGGAGAGGGCCATTCTATCCATTGAACTACGGGGCCGTGAGGCGTGAATGATTATACAGCAAAAGCTGAAGAAAGGCGAGCCAATTGTGACTCAGAAAGGTGCTGTTTAAGGATGGGCAGCATACGGGCAAGGTACTCGGGACGCGTCCAACCGTGGAGCGGTTGCGGCGTGGGCTTCTCAAAAGACCACGTGGGAATAGGCAGGACGAGGTCCAGCACGGTTGGGGCCGTAGCAGCCATGCGCTCCAACAAATCCGTAACGGCGGGTGCCAATGCAGGGTGTGCCGAGAGCACCGACAACACCCACTGATAACTGAGGTGGTTACCCGAGGGGGTAATGGACTCAAGCAAGGGTTGCAATCTTTCATCAGTAAGATTGCAAAGTTTCTCCAACAACGGTAGAACACGCATATCACTGAGACCAAGCAAGGCGCTGAGAGCCGCAGGATTGCATTGGGGTAAGCGCATGAGAATCTCTACCAGAGCCTCTACGCCATGAAGTTTCTGCGTGGCCGAGGGCTGAGCAAGCGTAGCCAACTGCATGGCTGCCGCAGAGCTGATAAGTGCCTCGGGCTCACAAATGGCAAAGGGGATGAATGCACGCCAGCCCTCCCCTTTGCGTTGAGTTATGAAACGAACAAGCTGCTTAAGGGCGGCGCCACGAGCAGAGGGCGTTACTTTCCGGCAGAAAAT
This sequence comes from Akkermansia sp., assembly GCA_017546845.1. Lineage (GTDB taxonomy): Bacteria > Verrucomicrobiota > Verrucomicrobiia > Verrucomicrobiales > Akkermansiaceae > Akkermansia. The sequence continues at coordinate 563 of JAFYRS010000144.1, read as the reverse complement.
CTCGTATGCGTTGATGTTGTCTTGTAGGCGCGCAGGGTCATTACCGGTCATTAAACCGCAAGCAATCATAGCAAGCGGCCACTGGTCTGCACCGATTTCATGGATGCGGACAGGGTCCACCACCATGGCGGCAAGACGCTCCAGCTCAGAAAGCATGGAGAAATTATCCTGAAAAAGCCCCATAGCAAAAGTTCGTTAAAACAAATCAGTTGCCTGCCGGCAAGGTGGAGATATCGTCAGAAAGCGTAGGCAGTGCCGAAGGCTCCGTAGTAGCAGGCGTTTTGAAAATATCATCTACGGAGGGAGTACCTGTTGCCGGCTCTGTGGTTGCAGGCGTATTGAAGATATCACCTGCGGGCGTTTTTTCTGCAGGGGCAACAATCTCCGGGGTGTCTACGCCGCTTTCAAGCAAATCTGTACGCACAACAATGTCGTTGTTAGCACCTTCCGAGAAGAGCGTGGTGTCGGGGCATGCGGCACGGGCTTGGCGCAGGTAACCAGCGGCCTGTTCTACATTACCATCATTCCAAGCTATATCACAAAGGTTAACGTATGCACGGGCC
>JAFYRS010000143.1 GCA_017546845.1 Akkermansia sp. | reverse complement strand
CCTGCCTAACATCTTTCGCCCGCTCTGCGGGCTCAAAATTCCGCGCACTTCGTGCGCCCGAATAGCCCGACAAAGCCCACTTTGTCAGCCATGTAGGTAGATCCCAGTTATATACCAAGTTCTTCCAGGATAATCTCACGTATCTGCGCGTGCACCTCATCCACGGTGCCATCTGCCTCCACCCGGTGCAACCAGGGCATCTCCATGGCAGAGTAAATAGCAGCGCAGTCAGAAAGGAACTTTTCATTCTCGAAAGCATCCTTGCCGTTCCCGCGGGCGTGCATGCGCTCCTGCGAGAGTTCAATCGGGATATCCAGCCACAGCGCCACATCCGGCACGGTGGCAAAAGCTTCATTCCATTCGCGGATTTCCTCCACATTGGCACCGCTGGCGCCCTGGTAGGCCATCATGGAAAGATAATAGCGGTCCAGCAGTACCCACTTGCCAGCCTGCAAGGCGGGTTCAATCACCTCGCGCACATGCTCGCGCCTGTCCTGCAGCAGGCAGGCAATCTCCTCATCAATCGAAAGGCGGTCACCCGCCATGGCAGCCTCGCGCACACGCATGCCCCAGGGGCCACGGGTCGGCTCAAATCCGGTCACTACCTCAATGCCGCGAGAACGCAGATAACGGGCCAGCAATTCCACCTGCGTTGACTTGCCCGTGCCGTCAATGCCTTCAAATACAATCAATGAACCTCTTAGGTGAGGAGAATCAGCTTCCATAGTAGCGCCGACCATAGCACACCCCACACACCGCTGCAAGCCTAAAGTGCTGAAAAAACAAAGAAAAGCCCCGCTTTGCGACATCAACCGTGCTTTTCCCTTGCCAAATCCGCCGCAAAACCGCATAATGCGTGCGTGTCTAACATCTGTGCTATCATCGTTCACAAACCGCAGCAGGGGAATCTGCAGCCCTGCCTGAACCGCCTCCTGCAGCAAAAGCACCAGCCGGACAGCATACTCGTGGTCTCCCCGGAGCAGGAGCTCCCGCTGCCGGCTGGCATCCACCAGCTGCAGGTAGACGGCATGCACGGCAGCATGGGCGCAGCCGCCAAGGGACTGGAGTACGCGTTCCAGACCCTGCAGGCAGATGCCGCCTGGGTGCTGGCAGACCGCACCCTGCCCCGCCCGGCTGCGCTGGAGCAGCTACTGGCCGCAAAGACAGATGCCAGGACCATCTGCCTCGGGATGATGATTGACCCGACGCAGGGAGACGAACTCAGCCTCCCCATCAGCATTCCCGGCAAGCGGCCCGGCGTGTGGGTTCCCATCACCCGCAAGGCAGACCTGCCGGCCGCCCCCGCCATTCCCTGCCGCAGCGGTTCCTACGGCGCCCTTATCTCCCGAGAGGCATGGGAGGCCGTGGGTACCCCGGCCGAACTGCTGCACACCCAGGGCGGAGCCACATATTCCTGGGAAATCCAGCAAGCCGGCTACCAGCTCGTCACCATTCCCGGAGCAGAAATCGAACACCCCACTGCCCCCAGACCACTCATCCACTACCGCCTGGCCAACCGCTCCTACTTCTACGAACCGGGCATTCCCGTAGAACGCCAATACTATAAAATGCGCAACTGGGCATGGCTGCACCGCCTGCAAGCCCCCCGCAACTATCCGGGGCGTCTCGCGCTCTGCGGCGTCTACATCCTCTTTTCCCTGAACGCCATGCTGCAAAGCAACGAACTGGGAATCAAACGGGTGTACAACCTCTTCCGCGCGCTGCACAACGGCTTTTATGGCAAATTACGCCCCTATTAAATGCGAATTTTCAAAATTTGTCTTTACAAATGGGCAAATAACGCTATAATCTGCGTCCCGACGCTTAAGTTTCTATAGAACTAACACAAACATATCACCAAAATCATGAAAGTACTTTCCTCACTCGCATCCATGAAGCGCCGTCATGCTGACTGCCAGATCGTGAAGCGCAAGGGTACGCTCTACGTGATCTGCAAGAGCAATCCCAAGTTCAAGGCTCGTCAGGGCACGACGGCCGGCACCCGCCTCAGCAAGAAGGGCGTGAAGTAAAATTTAAGCCTATCCCCCAGCCCCTGCTCGGGGATGTTGACAGAAGAAAGACCGGTGTCTGCAGCTCCGGTCTTTTTTCGTATCAGCGCCATGAACCAGACCATCCGCACCCAGATTCACACCATTGGCGATTTCACCTTCGACAATGGCGAAACCCTGCCGGGCATCCAGCTTGCCTATGAAACCTACGGCACGCTGAACGCCGATAAAAGCAACGCCATTCTACTCTTTCACGCCCTGACCGGCAGTCACCACGCCCACGGGTACAACGATTCCCTGCCCGAGGCAGGCGATTTCTGGCAACCCGAAAACTTTGAAGGCTGGTGGGACCGCATGATTGGCCCTGGTAAGCCGCTCGATACAGAGAAATACTTCATCATCTGCATCAACTACCTGGGCAGTTGCTACGGCAGCAGCGGCCCCTGCAGCCCCGCCCCGGATGGCGAGCCCTGGGGCAGCCGCTTCCCCCTGGTGAATGCCAACGACCAGGCACGCGCCCAGATCCAGGTGCTCGACCACTTCGGCATCGAGCGTTTCACCGTGGTCGGCCCCAGCCTGGGAGGCATGCTTTCGCTCTCTCTGGCCACCCTCTATCCCACACGTATCAAGAATATCATCATCATCGGCGCCGGCTACAAACCCGCCATCGAACACAAGCTCGATGCCTTTGAGCAGATTCTGGCCATTGAGCTCGACCCCGCCTACCGCGAAGGCCGCTACCCGCTCAGCGACCCGCCCCGCCGCGGCCTGGCTCTGGCGCGCATGATTTCCCACAAGCTCTTTGTCAACCAGCGGGGGCTGGAAAAGCGGGCCCGCAAGGGTGTTTCCGACCGCAAGGGCATGCTCACCTGGTATATGCCGCAGCGCAACACGGAAAGCTATATGCTGCACCAGGGTACGAAGTTTGCCAAGCGGTATGACGCCAACGCCTACATCCGCATCATCAACCTCTGGGCCGGATACGACCTGACCTCCTTCTCCGGGCTGGGCAGCGTAGATAAAGCGTTCAAACTGTATGCAGAGCACGGCATCCGCTTCATGCTCTTCTCCATCAACACAGACTGCTGCTTCTCCGCGCGCGATATCTCCTGCTTCCACCGCAAGCTGCTCAAAAACGGAGTTGATTCGCGCTACAAGTGTATCCACTCGGTGAAAGGGCACGATTCCTTCCTCCTTGAGCCCGAACTCTACGAGCAAGAACTCAAAGCCTACCTCCAATAATTTTCCACGCCCTGCCCCACCCCGGCAGGGCGTTTTTTTGGCGCAATGCTCATTTGCGCTTGCCACCGCGCGGCTGCCATGCTATATATAGAACGTTAGCAAACTTCATCACACACTATGAAATTATCTGCACTTAAGAAAAACCGCAAGGGTTTCACCCTTATCGAACTTATGGTGGTGATTGCCATTCTGGCTGCTCTGGCAGCTATTGGTTATGGCCCCATCATGGATCACATGAATGACGGCGACCGCCAGATGGCCAGCTCCAACCTCAAGTCTCTACACACCGTGCTGCAGGGCTTCAAGACGGACTACGGCAGCTACCCCAGCGACAGCACCGCTGAAAGCCTGCAGACCGACAAGCCTGAGCTGAACTTCGGCACCCTCACCGGCGATTCCTCCAACGCCTATTTCCGCCAGATTTACTACTCTTCCTCCAACGTATCCGAAAAGCCCTTCTTCGCCAAGCTTAACTGCAACGGCCTGAACATCAGCAAGGAAGGCGACGAAAGACTTGCCAACGGCCAGGCTTTGACCCGCGGAGAAAACGCCATGGGCTACGTGATGCGCAAGAACGCCGAAGACCCGAACATGAAGGACGGCGTGAACAAGTCCAATGCTCCGCTGGCTATCTGCGGCGTCTACCCCTCCACCACTCCCTACGTGGGTGACCAGGTTGCCTTCGACGGCAACTCCTTCCGCGGCCATGCATTCCTGCTTTCCTGCGACGGTTCTGTGAAGGACCTGGAAAAGGAACTGACTGAGGACGAAAACAGCGAGGACAAGTACATTCTGCCCGCCGGCAAGAGCCTCTTCCCCGAAACCAAGAAGGGCCGCTCCACTGCTGACAACTACTACGTGCTCAGCCCTGAGAAGTAATTCTCCCCACAGATTCATATCTGAAAACCAACACCCGCGTTCCAACCGGAACGCGGGTGTTGCTCTTTCAAGACGGGAACTTCTGTTAATACCATTCTAATGGATAAATTGTAATTTATTGGCGAGCGT
>JAFYRS010000142.1 GCA_017546845.1 Akkermansia sp. | reverse complement strand
CCACGAGGCCTGCGTGAGCATGGCGCTGGCGCTGGGTGCTGCCAAGTACATCTGCCTGCAGGTGGGGGAGGTGCCCAGCCGTGCCGGAACTCCCATGTTCTCTGTGCCGGAGAGCGAGGTGGAACAACATCTGGCAGATTGCAGCTATCCTGGAACACTGCTGCAGGCGGCACAGGCCTGTCGGCAAGGTATTTCCCGCGTGCATCTTCTGGATGGCATGCGCCGCGGTGTGTTGCTGGATGAGTTGTTCTCTGAGGAAGGCGTGGGCACCATGGTGCACGCGGACTCCTACCGCGAAATCCGCCCACTGCGGGTGGAGGATATCCCGGAACTGCTTTCCATGATTGCCCGCAGCATGGCAGATGCCAAGCTGGTGCACCGCAGCTATGAGAGTATTGCGGAGAATCTGAAGAGTTACTACGTCTACACGCTGGACGATACCATTGTGGGCTGCGTGGCGCTGTACCCATACCCCGGGGATTCCTGCGCAGAGCTGGGCTGCCTGTTTATCAAGACTAGCTACGAGGGCCGCGGCTATGGCAAGGCCATGTGCCGCTTTGTGGAGGATAAAGCCCGCAGTATGGGCTTCAGCCGCATTTTTGCCATATCGCAGAGCGCGGTGGATTATTTCCGCGACCGCATGCACTACGACCCGCTCCCCCGTAGTGTGCTGCCCGCTGCCCGCCTGCAGGCGCTGGAATCCAGCGGACGTGCCTCAGCGGTCTTTGGCCGCGAGCTGTGAAGCTTGTCCGGAGCGCGGGACTTTAGTCCCGCCCGTCAGGAATCAGGAAAGCTCTGCCAGGAACCCGCTTTCATCCAGATAGATGTGCGAGGGCAGGGTGTATTCCGTGCGCAGCGACGGGGCGCTGATGACGGCGGTTGTGCCTTCGTTGGGCGTATCTACCCGGTAGCCGGGCAGCAGCAGGCCACGCGTGCGCGGGCGCACGCCCAGCTGGATGGTGCCGTCGCTCATCTTGAATACGCTGTGACACATGCTCATGGAGATGATATTGCCCATGGGGGTGCACAGGCAGGGACGCCAGCGCATATTGGGGGTGGAGATGGCCGGGCCGCCGCTGAAATCGTAGAATGGAATCTGGCGCGGCGGGATGGTGGTGAGCAGGATGCGGCGCATGTGTGCCCCACCCACAATCTGTGAGATGGTGGAATCCAGCGTTTCCTGCGGGTCTTCGATGAGATGCACCGGGGTGCGGGTGATGAGCGGCCAGAGCACGGCCATGACCAGTTCCTGCGGCTCGCCGTGGCCCACGGTGGTGAGCAGGTGGTGGCGGCCTTCCTTGAGGGCGTTCACGCGCCGCACCTGGCAAGCGTTCAACCAGTGTCGGTGGAACGCAAGGCGGTCTTCTGTGCCTTCAATGAGCAGCTGCAGCCATTTGCGCGCCAGCAGGGGGAATTGTTCATCTGCCTGGCGGGAAATGAGCGCCGCGGCAATCTGGATAGCGGTCAGGGCGCCGCCGGGATAGAACACCAGCGGTTTGTTACCCCGTTCTTCCAGCGAGCGGATGAGGCCTTCGCGGCTCATGTCGTCTGCTGTTTCCAGACAGGTGGCCGAGAGTTCGCGGAAGGCGCGCAGCACGGTGCGGCTGGTGAAGGTTTCCGGGTTGAGCGGTGCGCCGAAGGCCACCGTGAAGTTGTAGTTGAGGGTCTTGGGCAGTTTGGTGAAGAAGCGGTTGCGGGAGAAGGAGAAAATGCTGCCCCAGAGGCCGTCCATGTATACCGGGATGATGGGAGCTTTGGCGCGGCGGGCTATCATTTCCATGCCCCGGCGAATCGGGGTGAGGCAGCCGCTGCGGGTGAGCTGTCCCTCCGGGAAAATGCAGATGATATCGCCGTTCTCAATGGCGCGGGCCGCTTTGATGATGGCCTCTCGCGGGTTGCGGGTGGAGATGGGCAGGGAGTTGAAGAGTTCCAGCACCCAGCCCAGCAGGCGCATGGCCATGAATTCCTCTGCCACGATGAAGCGCACCGGTCGCGGACACACCATGGTGAGGAACAGGGCATCCCCATAGGTCACATGGTTCACTACCAGCAGGGCACCACCGCGCATGGGGAGGCGCTCCAGGTTGATGGCGCGCGGGCGGTACACCAGCTGCAGACACCAGATGCCGATCATGCGGATGAATTCCTGGGGAATCAGACGCAGTGAGCAGATGAGGATGAAGAAGCTCAGCAGGAACAGCACGAAGAACTGCTGCTGCGGGGAAGCACCGAAAATCTCGTACATGGCCCACATGATGACCACGGCCACGAGCCCCATAAGGTTATCGATGAGGTTGCCGGCGGCGATGATGTTGCCGCGGTTGTTGGGGTCGCAGTTGTCCTGCAGGAATGCGTTGAGCGGTACGAGATAGGCTGCGCCGAAAGCGCCGGTGAGTGCCAGCAGTGTGTTGCTGGTGTAGGTGTTGACATCGAAAATGGTGAGCAGCAGGGTGCATACCGTGATGCCGATGGCGCCGAAGGGGATGAGCCCGAGCTCATTCTTGCCCTTGCAGAGCTGCGAGGCAACTACGCCGCCAAGCACCACGCCGCCGGTCATCCAGGCCATGAGGATACCGCATTGCAGCGAGAAGTCCACGTTGGGGTCAACTGCCTGCATGCCCTTGGCTATCTGAATCAGAATCAGGAACAGGGAGCCGGCCAGACACCAGAAGTAGGCAATGCCCAGTTCGCTCAGGCGCAGCAGGCGGTCCTGCCACAGGTATTTAATCTGGCCGAAGTGCTCATACAGCAGGCTCCAGCTGAAGGACTTGGCTTTCTTGGAGGGGTATTTCGGCACCAGGAACGAGGCGGCGCATACTACGCAGGCCAGGGAAACAAAGACCCAGGTGGGCAGGATGACCGAATCCCACCCGGCCAGCTGCTCGGCATTGTACGTGGGTGAGTTCTGTGCCTCGTATGCGCCCAGCAGGTACGAGAACCAGAAGAAAACGCCAATCTGCGCCACCAGAAGCACAAACACCAGGCTCATTTCGATGATGCCGGAGCCGAACCCGATGTATTTGGAGCCCAGCAGGTCTTTCACAATGCCTTTCTTGGCGGGGGAGAGGATGGTGGCCTGGGTGGCAAAGACGGCAAACCAGAGGATGGCGGCGTACATGTCGTGCTGGTAGAAGCAAAAGAGCATGCAGCTCATCACGAATATCTGCACCACGCTCATGACCTGGATGATGCGGGTCTTGCAGAAACAGTCTGCCAGCCAGCCTACCAGCGGGGAGAACAGAATGTAGGGCAGCACGAATATGGCGCCCAGGATGTATTCCAGCGTGCTGCCGTCTGCACCCCAGAGCCACACGCCCAGGGGAATCAGCAGGAACTGCACCGCCTTTTCGTTAAAGGCGTTCTGCGCCTGCACGGCTACCAGTGTCCAGAATCCGGCCCATTCCTTGCGGGTCGGCTCTTTGTAGAAGTCTTCTTCAGCGTCTGCCATAATAAGCAACGTTATCCAGACTCATTATGGCACAAATGCTCGTTTTTTCAAGTATAAAGCACAAAAAAGCAGGAAACACTTGCAGTGTTTCCTGCCGGAAAGAAAGGAATGAGGGGGAAATCAGTAGCGGATGGTGTAATCAGAAGCCTTGCGGGGGGCTTCCGGCGTGCGCTCGCTGGGGGGCAGCATGGTGTTGAGCTGGCGGCGCTGGATGGTCTTCTTCATGCCTTCATCATTCTTCTGGGTCAGCTTCTGGGCATCCTTGAGAGCCTTGGAGCGTTCTTTTTCAGCACGGGCCACAGCTTTGTTGTATTTATCAATGCTGGCCTTCTGGCGTTCGGTGGTGATGCCCTTGAGGGTCTGTTCAGAGAGGTCGGCAGGCTGCAGGGCAGGAGCGGCCTGCACGCTGGCTGCGGCTACGACGAGGAGAGCGATAAGGGAAAGATTTTTCATATGCGGCTAAATAACAATTCAAGTATATGCCAGCAGGCTGGTAAGTCAAGCTCATTTTGTGAACCTGCTATGATTTTTTTTTGAATGCAGAATGGAAACTCAGATTCCATCGTCGAGCATGCTGAACATGTCGAGCTGAGTGACATCTGCCGTTTCCTCGGCGCAGGGCATGCCGGTTTCGCGGGCGCGCTTGCGGCGGGCGGCCTTGGGTTCGCGGGCGCCGGCGCTCATTTCGAGGTGGGTGAGGATTTGTTTG
>JAFYRS010000141.1 GCA_017546845.1 Akkermansia sp. | reverse complement strand
CAGGCGCTGCGCGTGCTAACGCACGCTTGCACCTGCCTAACATCTGTCGCCCACTACCGTGGGCTATAAATTCCGCTCGCTACGCTCGCCGATTACAATTTCATGAGATAGACAGACTTATTAGAAGTTCCCAGACATATGCTTTCATCGTAGCGAGGGCCCTCAGTCTCTCTGGTATATAGCGGCAGGACTGAAGTCGTGCGCTCCGAAACGCTTCACATGCATTGGAGCATGCGGAGGGTTTCCTGCAGCTTATCGGCAGCTTTGATTTTCTGCAGGCGGGGGAAGCGCTTGTTGTCGAGAATGTAGTCGTTGTTGCGGGTGAGCATGAGCTTCTGCCCACTGATTTCCACCTGCGAGATATTGCGGCGGGTGGCGAGGATGCGTATTTTGTGCACGGTGAGCAGGTGGGACACCTCGCGGGGCAGCGGGCCGAAGCGGTCTCGCCACTGGCGGTCGAGGTCGTCCACATCATCGGTGGTGCAGGCTCGCGCCAGCTGGGTGTAGGCTTCCATGCGGGTTTTGGTGGATTCTATGTAGGCCGCGGGCAGGTAGGCGCCGAGCAGCTTGTCTGCATCGGCGCGGGTGGCCATGCTGGCTTCGCTCAGGCAGATGAAATCTGCCTTGAAGGTGGCCTCTGCGCGGATGGTGGGAACTTTGCCCTGCATGCGCTCGATGGACTGCCGGAGCAGCTGGCAGTACAGCTCGAATCCGATGGCGGCAATGTGGCCGCTCTGCTGGGTGCCCAGCAGGTTGCCTGCACCGCGGATTTCGAGGTCGCGCATGGCGATTTTGAAACCGCTGCCCAGTTCGGTGTATTGCTTGATGGCGGAGACGCGTTTGCGGGCATCGCCGGTGCAGAGCGCCTGGCGGGGGAGCAGCAGGTAGGCATAGGCGCGGTGGCCGCCGCGGCCCACGCGTCCGCGCAGCTGGTAAAGATCCGCCAGGCCGAATCGGTCGGCGCGGTCGATGATGATGGTGTTGGCGTTCGGAATGTCGATGCCGCTTTCAATGATGCTGGTGGCGAGCAGGATATCGGCCTTGCCGTCCACGAAATCGCGCATGACGAGTTCCAGGTCTCCCTTGTCCATCTGCCCGTGGCCGACGACGATGCGGGCTTTGGGCACGAGGCGCTGCAGCTCTTCCTTCATCTTGAGGATGCTCTGCACGCGGTTGTGCAGGAAGAAAACCTGACCATTGCGCGCGAGTTCGCGTTCGATGGCATCGGCAATGAGTTTTTCGTTGTACGGGCACACCGCCGTCTGCACCGGCAGGCGGTTGAGCGGCGGGGTTTCGATGGTGCTCATATCGCGCGCGCCCATGAGCGCCACATAGAGCGTGCGCGGAATGGGGGTGGCGGAGAGTGTGAGCATATCCACCATGCGGAACATGCGTTTGAACTGCTCCTTGTGTTTCACGCCGAAACGCTGCTCTTCATCAATGACGGCCAGCCCCAGGTTCTTGAAGGTGACATCCTTGGAGATGACGCGGTGGGTGCCGATGACGATATCCACCGAGCCATCGGCAATGCCTGCCACGATTTCCTTCATTTTCTTGGCGGGGGTGAATCGGCTCATCAGCTCAATGCGCACCGGGTATTCGCTCATGCGGGTGCGGAAGGTGCGGTAGTGCTGCGCGGCCAGCACCGTGGTGGGGGCCAGGATGGCTGCCTGGCGTCCGCCGGTCACGCATTTGAACGCGGCGCGTATGGCTACCTCGGTCTTGCCGAAGCCGACATCGCCGCAGATAAGGCGGTCCATGGGGCGCCCGCTTTCCATATCGGCCTTGGTCTGGGAGATGGCGCGCAGCTGGTCGGGCGTTTCGCGGTAGGGGAAGCTTGATTCAAACTGCCACATCCACCCGGAATCGGCCGGGTGGGCATAGCCGGAGTTGCTTTCGCGCTCGGCCTGCACCTCCAGCAGCTGGGCGGCGTAGTCCTGCACGGCCTTTTCTGCCGCCTGGCAGGCGCGCCGCCAGCGGGCATCACCCAGCTTGCTCAGTTCCGGAGTCTTGGCGCCAAGACCTATGTATTTGGAAACCAGGTGGCTCTGCTGCAGCGGGATGCGCAGCAGCACGCCGTCTGCATACTTGATGTGGATTTCCTCCTCGCCGCTCTGCTCGTCGCGCACAATGCCTACGAATTTACCGAGGCCGTGGGAGGCGTGAATCACGAAGTCACCCTCCTCAATTTCCCGCAGCGGAGCCTGGGCCCGCTCGCGGCGCATGCGGTCGGTGCGGTCATCCTGTTTGCGGTTGCGCGGGGTGGAGTAGCGGCCGAAAATCTCGGCGGCGGAAAGCACAGCCAGCTTTGCTCCGGGAATGGTGAAGCCCAGGGGCAGGTCGCCATCGCGGCTCTGCACGCCGGACCAGGCGTCGTCCTCGCCGCAGATTTCCTCGAAACGGCTTTTTTCACCCTCATGCGGGAAGAACATGACCACGCGCCACTTCTGCTCGCGCCACTTGCGCAGCTCCATGCCGGCCAGCTGGCGGCGGGCTTCCTGCATCACAAAATCGCCCGTTTCAAAACTGCCCAGCGGCGTGCCGAAAATGGCGGTTTTGTCCCCGGCGTTCACGCTGTCAATATCCGGCAGCACCTCCTCGCGGTCGGGCGGCAGTTCAAATACCAGCACATGCCCGGGTACACCGCACCCCGGCAGGCTCACCACCCAGTCATCCTTGGCAATCCAATCCGCCAGCGGTTTGTCTGCGGGCGGTTCCTCCAGCACGAGGTCTGCGTTGTCGAGCTTCTTGAAGGAGAGCTGGGAGTCGATATCAAACGCGCGGATGCTTTCCACCTCATCGCCAAAGAATTCAATACGCAGCGGCCAGGCAGATTGCAGCGGGAAAATATCCAGAATACCGCCGCGCAGACTCCATTCGCCGCGCCCGGTCACCTGGTCAACGCGCTCGAACTCGTGGTCGAGCAGGGCGGTGCATACATCATCCAGCGGGTATTCTGCCGCCACATTCAGGGTGAGGGTGAAACCTGCACCTGCCGAAAAGCTGGGGGCGGGCTGCTGCAGGGCGGCTGCCGTCACGAGCACCGCCTGCGTTTCCTTTGCCGGGCCGGAGATAGCGCGCAGGGCTTCCAGACGCTCGGCTGCTAAATCGGGGTCGGAGATGCCGTTGTTGATGTGGATTTCCTGCTCCGGCACAAAGACGGCCTGCGGCCCCTGCCACAGTGGCCACTCGGCAGCCAGGCGTTCCTGCACGGGCAGGGCATCTGCCACCACCCACACGCGGCGGGGCTTGTCGGAGGCTGCTGCCACCATGGCCGCTACAAAGGAATAGGCCGCCGGGCTTACCCGCTCCAGCACCAGCGGGGAATCTTTTGAGCCTTCAAGACGTAGCCTCCCGAGCTCCCCGGCAAAGGCGGGGGAGTCTGCTACAATTGCTGTAAGCGGCTTTGCCACGTGGCTTCATGGTATCAACTGCTGTGGCAGTTGTCAAATAAAAGCTTGCCAAGGAGTGTGACGGGTGCTAGGATAGGCGCGCATTACTGCTCCGGTAGCTCAGTTGGATAGAGCACGAGCCTTCTAAGCTTGGGGTCCCGCGTTCGAGCCGCGGCCGGAGCGGAACAAGGGCCTGCACATGGAAATGTGCAGGCTCTTTTCAATTCAGGCTTGAATACCGGGGCGAACCATGGTAGCATGAGGGGGTACATATTAGTATGACTATGAAAGCCTTTATGATATTGTTCGGCAGCTTGTTCTGCCTGGGGACTCTGTTGCCTGCTCAGGATGTGGCAGAGGATGCAACGGAAGAGGTAACGGAGCAGGTGGAGACCGTCTCCATTCCTGACATGGTGAAGGAAGCAAAGTATGTCACCAAGGTTAAGCCTAAGAAGAAAGCGTATGTGTACTATTTCCTGCGTTCTCACTCCCGCTGCGGTTTCTGCCGCAAGATTGTGCCGCAGATGAATGAACTGTACAAGGAAATGAAGAACAAGGGCGCCGAAGTGATTATGCTGAATGGCGATCCCGACACGGAAAAGGCCGCAGCCTGGGCCAAGGAGATGGATATCACCATTCCGATGGTGACCCCGGAATCCTGCGGGCCGATTGCCGCGGTTGTGCCTGGCGGCGGCAGTGGTGGTTCTCCTAACGTGACCGCGGTCATGGCTGACGGCACCCGCCTGGATGGCGTTTCCGGTGCTTCCAAGTGCCCGGAGCTGGTGGGCAGCTGGAAGGACATGGTGAAGGAAGCCAAGAAGGCCGAGGCCGAGAAGAAGGCTGAAGCCAAAAAGGCCAAGAAAGCCAAGGCTAAAAAGAAAAAGAAGAAGTCTGTGAAAGACGATAGCGACGAGCTGTAAACCGGCTCTGAT
>JAFYRS010000140.1 GCA_017546845.1 Akkermansia sp. | reverse complement strand
TTGCGCTTGCTGGACTTCTTCTGGAGAATGTGACGCTTACCCTGCTTGCGACGCAGAACCTTGCCCGTGCCGGTCACCTTGAAACGCTTGGCCACGGCCTTACGTGTCTTGTTGATACCACCTTTGCGGGTCATGGTGCAGGGATTATACACACCTTTTCCCATCTGGCAAGGAAAATATCATGCCTTTTAGCAGAAAAATCAAATTTAGAGTACAATTTACGAAGAACAAAGTACAATTTGAGGGTTACCTGCGGCCCGGGCCGAGGTGATGGATGATTGATGATGGAACTTTTTTTGTCAATTCCTACTTTTTTGCTTGCAATTAAGATAGAATTATTCTAAAGTACGGCCATGAACACGACATTCATCGAATATCCGAAGTGCACGACCTGTAAGAAGGCAAAGAAGTGGCTGAGCGAGCAGGGGGTGGAATTTGCAGACCGCCACATAGCCGAGGCGAACCCGAGCGCGGAGGAATTGCGCTCGTGGTGGCAGGCAAGCGGCGTACCGCTGAAGAAGTTTTTCAACACCTGCGGGGTGAAGTACCGCGAGATGAACCTGGCAGAGCAGCTCAAGACCATGAGCGAGGACGAGCAGCTGGCACTGCTGGCCTCTGATGGTCTGCTGGTGAAGCGCCCGATTCTGGTGACTGCCGAGGGGAAGGTGGTGCCTGGGTTCAAGGCGGAGATCTGGAGCGCCGCTCTGGGTAAATAAGGAAGTTTGAGTCGGTAATAACGTCAATGCAAGCAGTGGCCGCGTGCCGGGATTTTCCCGGTGCGCGGTTTTGTCTTTGCTCTTGCATCGGTGCGTGCGGTATGGTAGGATAAACGCATGGATATCAAACCTGCAAATCAGAAGAAGAAGCTTGTTTACCCGCTGGCGGCTGCTGCCGTGGTGGGTAGCGCCGTGCTTTCCAGCTGCCAGCAGCAGCAACAGCAGCAGCGCCTGGGTGGTGAACCCCCGCAGGCACTCGGTGGTGTGATTATGGTAGAACCGGCCAAGGGTGCAACGCCCGTCAAGGCTGATAAGTGATTCCGCCAGACACCATGAAGATCACCCCTTCTACCCGGAAGAAGAACCTGCTGTACCCCATGGCCGCTGCTGTGGTGCTGGCTGCCTGCCAGCAGCAGCAACAGCAGCGCCTGGGCGGCGTTCCGTTGCCGCCGCCAGAGGTGCAGCCCGAACCCACTGTGAAGCAGCAGGAAAAGACGCGCCCGCAGCGTCTGGGTGGTAAAGCTCCCCTGCATATGCGCCAGAACCGCGATAAACAGCTGATTCCCGGGCGCGCCAGAGCCAATCAGCCCCTGGGGGGTAAAAAACGAGCATCGCATTGAGAGAGACTCTGCAGCTGACCCTGTGTCTCACGCATGATTGCACTCTGCGTTGTGCCTATTGCTACGCAGGGCGTAAGTATGCGCATGCCATGACCCGCGAGGTGGCCGAGCTGGGCATGGAAACCGGGCTGGTGGAAGCCCTGCGCACAGGGCGCGGGGTGGATGTGAGCTTTTTTGGCGGAGAGCCGCTGCTGGAGTGGGATTTGTTGCGCCATTGCCATGCGTACATGGAACGCCGCGCTGCAGAACTGGGCGTGGCCGTGCGCTATGGCATTACCACCAATGGTACGTTGCTGAACCGGGAGCGACTGGCCTGGATGGCGGAGCGGGATTTCCTGGTGGGGCTGTCGGTGGATGGTTCGCCGGAGATGCACAATGTGAACCGTTGCTATGCCGATGGGCAGGGGAGTCACGCTGCTGTGGCCGCGGCGTTGGCGCTTATTGAAGAATTTCCCTCCTTACGCAGCCGTGTTATCTGCGTGGTGAATCCGGCAAATCACCACTTGCTCTGCGAGGGGGTGCAGTGGCTGCACGCGCATTATCGCGGTGTAATCGGGCTGAATTTTGATTACTGGAGCGCGTGGAGTGATGCGCAGTTTGATTCCCTGAGCCGGCAGCTGGATGCCTTGCAGGAGATGATGCAGGAATCCTACCGCGTGGGGAATCCCATACGCGAGGAGAATATCGAGGGTAAGATATGGAGCGCCCTGCGCGATGCGGAACAGGCCTGCGCGCATTGCACCATTGGCGAGCAGGAGATTGCTGTCTCGGTAGACGGGCATTTCTTCCCCTGTTCCCGCATGGTGGGGGTGGGGGATGACCCGCAGATTACCTTTGGCAATGTGTACAGCGGCATTGACCGCGCCCGGCAGGCCTGGTTCATTGCCACGCGCGGCAACGCCACGCCGGAATGCCGGCTCTGCGAGCTGCGCCACCGCTGCCTGAACACCTGCGGCTGCACCAACTATGCCGGCACGGGGGCTATTAACCGGGTGTCTCCCTTTTTGTGCAATCTGGAGCAGAAGTTGATAGAGGTGGCAGATTCACTTGCCGAGACGCTGTGTGCTGAGCGGAATGCTTCGTTCTGCAGCCTTTTTTATGGCAACTGATACTATCTGAAAACGCAGAACCCGCGCTCCAGAAACAGCTGGCGCGCGGGTTCGATGTATGGGCGTGTTTCAGAAATCAGTCTTTCGTGATGCTGAATTTGCCATACGTGTTGCGGTCATTTTCTTCGTTGCCGCAGGTGATATAGATGCGCGGGTTCTGCAGCGAGGCCGGGGCAGTGAGGGTGTAGTAGTGATCCTGCCCATTGTCTGCAATGGCTGTGGTACGGACATCTTCCGAGATGAGGGTCTCACCATCATACAGCGCGACGCGGGTAATGATGGCTTTGTCGCCCCCGGTCGGTTTGAAGTGCAGCTTGTATGTGCCGACTTCGCGGATGGAGAGCTTGCCCTGCAGTTCGGTAGGCTGCCCCTTGATGGGAAGGGTGCCGGGAGTCCACCCGCGTGCAAACTGCAGACCATGAGTCCAATCGCGGATGACGATATCAGCCGAGCGCCCGAGAACGGAATCCGGGTCAAGCTGCTTCATGAGCAGTGCATATTTGCGGATAAGCTCAGAGCCACTGGCGCCTGCGTGGCGGCGGATGGTGCCGATGGTGTATGCGCAGGCATTCTGTTTCTGCTGCACGGTGTGCAGCGGGTTGGCAATGGCTTTGTCCATTTCAACCAGAATTTCGCTCAGGTTCATGTCCTTCTCTTTCTCACCCAGCGCATGGTTGTAGAAGTTGAGCGCGGCGAGACAGCCGGATTTATCTTCCGGGTCTGCTTCCTTGATGAGCTGTTGCACCCGGTCCGGACGCTCAAGGTTCGGTACGCGGCTGGCTTCCAGCAGCAGGCGGGCGCGTTCCTGGCCGGAGGCCGCGTTTGCCTGGTCTATCAACTGGCGCTGCCTGGCCATTCCGGCGAGGCGAACGGAAATGATGCGGGCGATGCGGGCGGCATCCGGGTATGTCATGGCCGGGCCGGAGATGATGGAGGTTTGCCGTCCCGCTTTGTCGTACATGACAATGGCGGGGAAGGAATGCCGGCTGTGCACATGGGGCACGGCAAGCTTACCCATGGTTTTTTCCAGAACCGGCTTGCGGGTTTCATCTGTACCCTCGGGGAACCCGGCCAGAATCATGGCGGCGTTGCCGGCGGCCCTGGCGATTTCCGGGTTGTTGTAGAGCTCCGTCATCATGCTCTGTGCTCGTTTGTCCCAGCCCTGCCCGTAAAGGAACACCAGGTAGCCATCATCGGTTAATCTGGTCTGTGCCTGTTCATAGCTGGCAACCTTGGTGGCGGCTGTGGCTGGCAACAGCGTAGCTGCTGCCAGGGTAATCAGTACGGAAAATGCAATTTTCATGGTGAAAAAGAGGGGTTTGGGTTAAATCATGCTGCGGGAGTACCGAAGACGAAGATGCCGTCAATGTGGAAGACATCGTGGACATCCGGGCGGATGACTCGCACATACAGCGCTTTGGGCATTTCTGCCGAGAGGTCGACGCGAATGAGGCGTGAGCCGCATCTGCCGGTGCGCGGGCCTACATCCTGCCAGTCGCCGTCTTCGCCGGTCTCGGAGACCTGAATCTGGAGGTCATTCAGGCGGTGCCAGTTGGCGCCGTTGGTATGAGCGGCAATCACCACGCCGGAGATGGTGGCATGTCTGGGCAGTTTCACGGCAATCCACGGGTTCTGCTGGCGTGCTGTGTGCAGCTGGCCGCCATTCTGGGTGAGGATGCTGGCGTGGGTAGCGGGTTTATCCCACTGGCTGGTGGAGGAGGCAAAGATGACGCCGCCTTCGGATACCAGCTTGCCCGGGAAGGGCTCAACGTTGCCGATGGGACGCGAATCGTGCGCCTTCGCCGGCGGCACAAGCTTGCTGACGCTCTGGAAGGCGCCGGCGTCGCGCATGTTCTCCGTGGTGAGAATGGCATTGCAGAGTGCCTTGGTGCGGCTCTCTTCGCTCATGCCTTCGCCGGCGGAAATGGCTTCGGTCATGATGGTGAGCAGCTTGCTCTTGCCGTCGGCATCCATCTTCTTGAGCATGTTATTACCACATTCCAGGGCGTAAGAGGTGTACTCTTCCTTGGAAACAATGTTCTGCATCATGCTGCGGAACACGGTGCAGGTGTTTTCTGAGGCGGCATCCTTGCGCTGGTTGTTGAGCATGGCAATCTGTTTGTCTGCCAGTTCCTGGATATTCCAGCGCTCCGGACCTCGGGCCTTGATGTTGCGCCAGAATGCATCGAATGCGGCTTCCTGCATATCTGCGGTGGCACCGCTCTTGACGAGATTGTCATACACAAAGCTGCGCACCAGGGTGGAGGCGCATTCGGGGTATACTGGTGTCATGTTGCTGCACACGCTGTTGTTGAGCTCCATCCAGGCCTGGGCGTAGCCGGGCAAGCTCTGCTTGAGCATCTCGGCATGAGCGCGGTAGACGGGGTAATTGCGCGGCTGGGCGGCTTCGGCCTGCAGGTAGTACTTGTGGGCCTGCATGAGGAATTTAAGGGACTGCATGCCCTGATACTTCTGTTGCTCCATCTGGGCCAGGGCGAAGTAGGCGTTGGAAAGACGCGTGGCGTTTTTCTGGCTGCCGGAGTACAAGTCCGTGGTCAGATGCAGGGAGGAATAATTGTAATTATCCATCCACGGACGCCAGTGCAGGCCGCGCTGCCAGTCCACAGAATAGGCCGGCGTCCATTTGCCGTTCACCCAGACGACATAGGCGCAGTGCCCCGGTTCACCCATGGTGAGGCCCGGCACGCCGTTGGCACAGGCGGCTGAGGCGCCGAAGTGGGAGAGACCACCGCAAACACCACCTACATCCTGCGTGAACTTGTGGTGGTTTTCCAGGTACAGGCCTTCAAAGGGTTCAAAATAGGGCGAGCCGTGGATGCTGTCGCCGTACACATTGTTGAGAATATAGCCGCAGCGCCAGCAGCAGCCGGTGTAGCGGTCATCCGTCACGTGTACATTGTTCAGTGCCCAGGTGAGACTTTCGGGCTTGCCGGAGCTGTGGTCGCCTTTCCAGCCGCACACCACGCGGCGCAGCAGGAAGGACATGTTGTCAAACTGCGGGTGCAGGCGGTTCTGACGCCAGTTGCGCACAAAGTATTCGGCGCGTTCGCAGGCGTTGTTCACAGTCCACCCGAAGCGGGCGTATTCCATTGCCGTGGCTGTGGCGATGGCGCGGGGAACCCGGTCATCCGGCAGCATACGGGTGTAGCGCTCCATCATGTTGGCCAGCATGTTGAGCATGCGCCCGGGCATGATGCATTCGCCACTGTAGACAATATCTCCAATCCAGCCAAGGTCGTTGGCAATGAGTCCGATGAGGCGAGAAGCACGCGGGCGCTTCACCACATCTGCCAGACGCATGGGCTGGGCAAGCTCTGCTTCCAGCTCGGCAATCTCTCCCTTGAGTTTGGTGATGAAGTATTCGGCGCTTTCAACGGCAGTGCCGCCCAGATGCGGCAACTCAGCCTCTCTGGCTGCCAGGTCTTTCTTTTTGTCGTTGAGTTTGTTCTCAGTCGTTTTCTTGTAGTCCTGGTAGGCTTTTTCGGAAACCACTTCGGCATGGGCTAACTGCCAGTTTGCCAGCAGCAGGCGGTTGGATTCGCTCTTCAGGAAATTCCTGATGGAAGCTTCATCTGTGCTCTTGAGCCTGGCTTGGATTTTTTTTGCCAGTTGATTGCGCAGTGCCTCAGGATTCTGCCAGTCTTTGCTGGTTGTAAGAGAAGCTGTTGCTTTGGCGGGAGCTGCGGCTTTGTTGGGCGCTACCCAGGTGGGGGGAGGGGCAATGGGAGTGGGACCTTGCGCATAGGCATACATGCCGCAGCTCAACGCGAGTATCGGAATTAATGTGTGCTCTTTCATGAGTGAAATGAATCTGTGTGAAATTTAAATGCCGGTGATATCTGGTGATGGTAACCGATATCTGCAGTGCCGGAAGCTGGACGGCTGAATAATATCAAATGGCCTGGTTCAGGATTTCATCCATGCTTTCAGAGCGGGAGCAGCTGTGGGCATCCCGGCCTGTATAATCCTTGACCGTGGGGTCTGCCCCATACTTGATGAGGAGGCGGGCCATGCCACGGTTGTTGTCGATGACGGCGTGCATGATGGGGGACATGCCGTTTTCATCGCACATATCGGGTGAGGCATTCATCTGCAGCAGAACTTCCACGCATTTCTGCCGGTTGTTCAGAACGGCGGCTATCAGAACAGTGCTGCCATTGGTAATTCTGTCAAAATCAAATCCGCCTGCCTGCTGGGTGAGCAGGGGAAGTAATTCATGCCGCCCGTTTTCTGCTGCGCTGATGGCAGCGCGCAGAATGGTATCTGCCGCACCGGCTGCTTCCGGTTGCGCCAGCAGACCCCGCACGGCGGTCTTTTTGCCGAGCAGTGCTGCCAGCTCCAGCAGGGATCGCCCTTCGCTGTCTCTTAAGGTAAAGGGGTTGGCGTTCTCGTTATGCCAACGGTCATTTAAGTCATTGTAGGCGGCAATTTCTTCCTTGAAATCCTGTTCCTGGCGGAGGCAGACCCATGAACAGCTGCAGAAAATCAGGTAGGTTACGCTCCAGACCACTGCCATGAGTGCTTTGCGGTTTGCCATGGCGCGGGCAATGCTTAACAGCCCGTTCACCACGAAGCCGGTGACGCAGAGCGTAAGCAGCCACACTTCAACCGCAGACGGCGTATCAATGCCCATACTTACTTTCCAGGAAAGCAGGGCAATGATAATCAGGAGCAGCAGGGGATTGGCGTAATCTTTCATGGTACGAGGTCTGTTTCTTAATGGTCAGAGGCCTTGGAATCGGTTGCTTCTTCAGCAGGCTTATCTTCGGCCTTGGGAGCTTCCTCTGCCTTGGCTTCTTCGGCAGGCTTGTCTTCCGTCTTGGGCGCTTCCTCTGCCTTGGCTTCCTCAGCAGGCTTATCTTCGGCCTTGGGAGCTTCCTCTGCTTTGGCTTCTTCGGCAGGCTTGTCTTCGGTCTTGGGAGCTTCTTCTGCCTTGGCTTCCTCAGCAGGCTTGTCTTCGGGCTTGGGCGCTTCCTCTGCCTTGGCTTCCTCAGCGGGCTTGTCTTCGGTCTTGGGAGCTTCTTCTGCCTTGGCTTCCTCAGCGGGCTTATCCTTGGTCTTGGGGGCTGCTACCGGTTTGACCTTGAGCTTGGGGGCATCTACAGCCTTGGTCTTTTCTGCCGACTTGGAATCGTTATCTTCCGGGGCTTTATCTGTTGCTGCAGGCTGCTGCTGGGATTTGTCCTTGACCTTGTCTGCGGGTTTGTGGGTGATAAATGTTTCAAAGAATGCCATGAGCAGGGCGTAAATCAGGAAGAATGCAGCGGGAACGGCAGCCAGTACCCACGGTGTGCTTTGAATCATGTTCAGCGCTTCCGGCATGGCCGGCTCTGCACTCTTGGCCCACAGGTAAACAACGTACGAGAAGAACTCGGTGATGGCGTACCAGAGCCCGTAGCTGACTACGGCGGTGATGGCGACGCGCACGCTGGCTGCGGCGCAAAGCCAGCCCGCTACGAAGATGAGCGATACGATGGCCACGGCGACCTGATAGGAGGGCAGTGCCTGGCAGAACTGGTTGACGGCCTCGTTGTGATAGATGGCGTTCGGCAGGGCAATCGAAGGGCCGAAGGCGGCGTAAAGCCCACCTGCCAGCAGGATGAGGATGGAGGCGCAGAACAGAACATTCCACGCGGCTTCCAGAATTCGTGTGCAGGGGAAAAGACCAAGCAGTACGATGAGCCCCAGCAGTACGGTGGTGGTGTTGATTCCGCACAGTACGTTGCTGAGCGCCTCTGGGGTCAGCGAATCAATAAATTGCCCAAGTGAGACGGTGGGAGAGAGTTGCAGATAGAGAGCAAGCGCCAGCAGCACGATGGCGCTGAACACAACGCGAAAGAGAATAGCCATAGCTTTCATGACTCGAACATTTTAGGCAATCGACCCGCTGGAGTCAAGGTAAAACGCAGCAACGCGGGCTGCATGCAGGGAAAATTTGCTGCGCGGTGCAACGGGAATATGGGCTTCACAAATACAGACGGCATTCGTCTGCCGTTTCGTACAGCATGATGGTGCTGCCGCTGGTGTCGTTTGCGGGCAGGACTATGGCATGGGTTTCGATGTGCTCCAGGGCATCGTACAGAGCGGTGCTTTCCCGGAAGTAATCGTTAAAGCGTTTCCGGTATTCACCGTATGCAGCTTCGGAACGCTCGCCGCACTCGGTTACACCCGGTGTGAACTCGAAAAAGAGGTCGTCCTTGTTAGTCAGGAAGAGGCGCAGCAGGAGAAGCTGCTGGGTGAAGCCGCCGCTGGAAAGCGTGTCGAGAATGGTCGGCATTTCGTCCTTGCCCCAGGGGCAGGACATCCAGCTGATGAGCATATAGGTGCGGTGGTAAATGTCCTCCGGCCCTTCCTCCGGCTTCCACCCGGCGGGAATGAGGGTATCATGGACGATACGCCGCATTTCTTCGATGATGCGTTCGTACTGGTTGAGCTGTTCCAGCTCGGTACGTGCCCTGTACAGCCATATCCAGAGGATATCATCCCATATTTCATGGGCCCAGTCTTCGCCCGGTGTGCGGAAGTGGCGGTAGAGGGGGGCGAGGTAGGCGCAGCATTCCTGAGTGGTGCCGGCGGGCAGGTAACTCTGGAAAACGCAGTGCAATTCTGCCCCGATGAGCCCCACGCCCTGTTTGGCCTCAATGCTGCGCAGGTATTCCTGCTCCTCCGGTCTTGTGAAATCGCTCCAGGGGTCGCTGAGGTGGAAGCCTGCCATTTTATTTACTGAATACCGGGGCGGGCAGTTTGTCCGCCTTTTCTTTATTGCCGCCAACCAAATCACCGACGTCCTTGAATGTGACGAAGATGAAGAATGTGAGCAGCAGGAAGATGAAGCCGGTCTGAATCCATTCCAGCAGCTTGCCCCCCACCGGGCGGCGGAAGATGATTTCCAGCGTGCCGAGCACGACGTGGCCACCGTCCACAATGGGCAGGGGAAGGATATTCAGCACCGCCAGGTTCACATTCAGCACCACGGCAAACCAGAGAATGAGCTTCCATCCCTCGGGGGAGTCCAGCATCTGGTACAGATAATTGCCGATGCCTACCGGGCCGGAAAGATGCTCCATACCCACGCTGCTGCCGGGGGCCGCCACCTTGGCCAGGGTTTCGCCCATCCAGCGGAAGCTCTGGTTAATCTGCTCCTGCACGCCGGGGTGCTCGGTTTTCTGCACGCTCTCCAGACCTCCCCACTGGATGCCCATGATGGGGGCTGCTCCCTCCAGCCCCTGCCAGTTGGCAGGCAGGGTGGGGGTGACGGAGGCTGTCACTTCGCTGCCGTCCGGGTTCTGAAGGGTGAGCTCCACGGTTCCCTTGTCGGCGGCTTCCAGAACCGTTGCCGGGGAATAAACGGCAGCACCGTTCACCTTCACAATGCGCTGTCCCTTGACCAGCCCGGCTTGCGCGGCGGGGGAATCCGGGAAAACTCCGCCGACGATGGCAGGAGCGGCTGGCATGATACCAACCTGTCGCATGGCCGTGCGCTGCCACCATTTGGTTTCAGGCAGCTTGTAGCCGCTTTCGATGGTGAGCAGCTGCGTGCTGCCATCTGCCTGCGGGCGTTCGATGGTGAAGGTAATCTTTTCGTGTTCGCTCATGGCCACGAGCTCGCGCACGCCTTCCATGTTGCCCGCCCATTTATGAACCTCCTGGCCATCCACCGAGCGGATGATGTCGCCCGGCTGCAATCCTGCCTGCGCGGCGGGGGAATTCTCCGGTATGTAGCCGATGGTGGTTGTGGACATCTCTGCCACGGGCTTGCCCACAAAGAACACGAGTATGGCAAAGAAATAAGCCAGCGCCAGGGAGGCCAGCGGGCCCGCTGCGGCGATAATCACCTTATCCAGCGGTTTGAGAGGTTTCAAATCCTTGGGGATATCGGCTTCGCCTTCTATTCCCTGCATGTCTGCCAGCTGGGGCAGGGATACAAAGCCGCCGGCGGGAATCCAGCCGATGCCCCATTGCACGCCGCCAATCTTTTTCTGCCAGATGGGTTTGCCGAACCATATCTGGAAGCGGTCAATATACGCTCCACGCCATTTGCCTGCCAGAAAATGCCCCAGTTCATGTACGAAAATCATCACGTTGAAGAACATGACGACAAGGAAAATAAGCCAGGCGGTTTCAAGGGTGGAAAGAATGGTACTCATTGTTGGGAAATCTTGTTCCCCATGCTACCAGACCCAGCACCCCCGCACAAGCGCGCGATTTGACATAAAGCAGCATATCGCGCTTTCCTGTACCGGGTTTGTCAGGGGTAGAGCAGGTGTTCTCCCTGGGGGAGCAGGGTGTCGAGATTAACCAACTTTTCCTTAATGCGGAGCAGTTGTTTGTTCCCGGCATCCATTTCCCATATCTGGAAATCAATGCGTTCCTCCTGGCGCTCCACGATGTAGCGCAGGGTGTTAGCGAACACGAAGGGCACTATTGCCTGCGCTTCGCTTTTGTGGTAACGGAACGCCTGGTCTGCGGAACCGGTGAATCGCTGGCGGCGTATGGTGGTGAGGGTGTTGCCATCGCGGCTCAGAAGCCGGATGCTTTCACTATATACCGTGCGGCCAGCTTCGTTGCGGCTGAATCCGGAGTGGTACAAGGCGCGGTGTTCTGCGTCCCACAGGGGCTTGCGCTCCTCCTGCCTGCCTTGGAACAGCGTTGCGAATAAGTCGCATTCCTGCTGCATTGGCATATCTGCGGCAGAACAAGGGCACACCAGCCCGGCGGGCAGGAAACAGAGGGCGGATAACAGTGGTTTCATGATTGCTCTTTGAGAATCCGGCGTATGGTTTCCCATGCTCCGGGCAGGGGGAACGGGTAGCTCCGCACCTGAGAGGGACTGGTGAAGTTGAAGTCAGTAGTGGCGTTCAGGCGCACGGTGCCATCCGCCTCGCGGGAAATATACCTGGCA
This sequence comes from Akkermansia sp., assembly GCA_017546845.1. Lineage (GTDB taxonomy): Bacteria > Verrucomicrobiota > Verrucomicrobiia > Verrucomicrobiales > Akkermansiaceae > Akkermansia. The sequence continues at coordinate 6,760 of JAFYRS010000140.1, read as the reverse complement.
TCGGTGCTGATAATCATCCAGTCCTTGTAGTTGAGCTCGAATGTATCCACCAGAAGCGAAGTGCCGCGGGAAAGGGTTGAGCCCACAGATTCGCGCACCGTGGCGCGGTAGGTGAGGGTGACATATTCGCCATTGTCGTGCCGGGCCAGTTCCTCGTGCAGCTGTACGAGCACGGCAGGTCCATTGGGGATGACCTGGTAGACCTCGCATACCGGCATGGGGTCTTGCGGTTCGCTGCACGCTGCCAGCAGCAGGGCGGTACTTATTATGGGTAGGAAGAATCGCATCATGGATTGTTCTGGTGTTGGTTGACGTCGGTGATGACCCGGCCGGGCTCGAAAAGCCAGCTGTGGTAGTCCGGTGTTCGGGAGTCAGCCGGCAGCAGGGGATTATCCCAGCTGGCGCGGGGGGAACTCTTGCCGAAAATGCTGTGGCGGGTCAGGAACTCGCCATCTGCCCAGCTGTGCAGGAACCAGAAGGCATTGATGAGTATCAGCCCGATGTAGATGGCATGCAGAGCTCGGCTGCTTTTGATGATACTGCGGTGCGATGCCTCCAGCCCGAGGGTGCACAGGAAGAGCAATCCGCCGAACAAGGCCAGGGTGGAGTACGGGCAGGTCACTACCCACAGCCCGGTGATGCTCCACAGCAGCTCGCAGCCTGCCAGCGCGCACAGCAGCACCACCAGTGGCCAGATGATGCGCTTGCTGATGCCCCGCTGCTCGGCGGCATCTCCCAGGCGGCACAGTATCCAGCAGCAGGCCAATGCGGGAACCTGGGTGATGACCATGCCGCAGATAAGCTGGCACAGGTGCGGAATCTGCCACACAATATAGTCATGCCAGACTGGTTCGTGCCCCGGTATCTGTGCGGCTGCGGTACACAGGCTCAGCGCCCCCAGCAGCGGCGTGAGTGCCAGCAGCCAGCCCATGCAGCGTTGTCCTGTGCTCAGCTGGGGGGAGTGGTGGTTGCCTGGATGGAACTTTTTCATGGGGTGTTAAACCGGAAACCTGTCAGGGGCATTTTGCATTAACATCTGTCAGATAATCGAAACTATCGCTTTCCTTGGCATACAAGAACTTGTGACCCTTGCGGTGCTTCCCGTTTCTGTCCACCAGCTCCACATAGATACCATCGGCATCAAAGCGGGTCTGGGTCACATCCCATGCCATAATGCGGGAGCTGATGGTATAGCGTCCTTGGTAGCGCCAGCGCTTGATTTTTCCGCCGGGTATCGCGCGGTACACATGCAGCGTGTAGCTCCAGCATCCGGCGGCTGTCCATTCCAGCAGCACAAAAGTCTCGTCTTTTTCGTCGGCTATCCAGTTGCAGATGCCATCCATCTCCCGGGCACTGTGGTACAGATGCTCGATTTCAAAATCCGTGATAGTGGCTTTATCTTTCCAATTCTGGTTGGATTCCAGATTGTCGAATGCGCCCCCGCGATGCGCCGCTGCCTTGGCGAGCTGGTTGCCGCTGCTGTGGTTGGGTTGCTTGCGGTAGAAGTAGTCGCTGTCTGGGCTCACTTTCCGCCGTTTTCCCATATCCTGGTCAGAGCTTATTTCGCTGAAGAACCTGCAGGATTCTTCTGCATTATCGGCAAAATGAAAGGTCTTTTCAATTTTGAGACCGTATGGCGTGCTGATGTAGGTGACCTTCAACTGATGTTCGGTGACCTCCACCCCGGCAGGGAGGTATTCCACATAGCGAGCCCAGACATTGTATTGCCCGACTCGTTCGTATTCGTTGTTGCGATTCAGCCGGAATACCGTGAAAACTCTGTTGGATGCCCCGCATCCCGGCTCGGCCATAAAGACGATGACCTTGCCATCCGGGCTGGTGAACCATTCGTCTTCTGTGGTGCAGCCTGCCACGAGACTCAACTGCAGCAAGTCTGTCACGCGGGCGGCAGGCAGGGGCTTTTTGCCGGTCCAGTAGTCCTGGTTTTCCGGATTGTCACCAATGGCGTAGCGGCGGGCGGCTTCGGGGGTATTGCCTTTGGCAATGAGGGCAGCCTCCTTCGCCAGAGCTCGGCTGGCGGCGTTATTATAGCGCGGGTTGGCCAGCAGAGGGCTTGCCAGCACCAGGGGGAGAACAAGATGGGGGAGAAGTTTCATGAGCGGGTTAAATAGGAGCGCTTTAAAAATACAGCTGCGCCATAGGCGCAAGGAATTCTATACATTCTACATTCAAAATCCTACATTCAACATTACTTCCCCAGCCCGCCTGCCAGCAGGGTAAGGAAGTCCTCATACTGCCGCTGGAGTATCTGGCGGCAGGCTTCGGTGGAGGCGGGGGTGCTGCTGCCCTGCAGGGAGGGGATGGGGCAATGCAGTCTGGAGGCGGCCTCCATGTATTGCTGCCAGGCGGAGCAGGCCGCATGGAACTTGGCCTGGCATGTGGCGGCGTAGTCCTCTGGTGCATTTTCCAGCTGGGTGTTGGTCAGGAATTCTGTAGCCGGGCGGTCTCCGGCCAGCAGACTGGCGATGAAGTTCACCCGCAGCTGGTGCAGCTGGTTCAAGTGGGATTGCAATTCTACCATGTCGCTGCGCATGGTCGGGGCTGTGGAGAAGCGGGCGGTGAGCGCTTCGCTGAAAGCATCTTCCCTGGGTTGTACCGCCGGATGGCGTTCCTCACCGCAGAGCACCGAGCGCAGGCGCAGCTGGTTCATATCGTGCTTCAGCAGCACCATTAATGCCTGCCTGAATTGCTGCTCGGCGGCTGCATGAAGCCCGGGCTTGCTTTCCCGCAGCGGCTCCAGTGAGTAGCGGGCAAAATCCATATGGGCTTCACAGGCCCGGCGGGCAATGAAAATGGCGTGGTTCACCGCCTGGCGGGCAGCGGCAATTTCCGCATTGCTGCACACGCATAGCTCGCCGTTTTTGCGGGAGTGCTGCATATCCTGCATCCAGGTGGAGAGCATGGCGTTGAATATATCATCGCTGCTCATGTTCGCGGTGGAGGAAAGTTGCTCCCCCATAAAGATATTGGCGGCAGGTGCGTTGCAGAGCAGGGTGAACAGACAAATAAGTGGCAGAATCGGTTTCATGGCGTATCTGTTGATATGATACTGCATCTTTTTGCCTGTCCTTTCAAGTAAAAAGTCATAAACAAAAAAAACTCAATGAATTGGCGTTTTGGTGGCAGATTTTGCTTGCGTTCGGTACAGCGGGGTATTAGTATGGGGACGCTGTTTATGAAAGCGGTTCGGTGTACACTCGGATGCCTGTTATCCCTGCCAGTGCTGGGGGGATATATGGTGGGGTGTTTTCTCATGGCTGCGTTGCTGATAGCGCTGACCTGTGAGCAGACGCATCAAGTGCTGCCGGAGCGTTTCAGCGCGGAAACCGATTCCTGCCTGGTTGAGTTGGAAGTGCTTGAGGTGCGCGCAGAGGGTAAGGTACAGGTGCCTAGGCTGGGGGAAATCCCGGAGCCTGCCGTCATCGTGCTTTCTGGTGGTTCGTACTACACAGCCCCGCATGTGTACTGCGGCTGCTGGGAATTGCGGATTCCCCCGGGAATTGTCGGCCGGCTGGCGGGGATTCTGGGCATGCATTCCGGCGGGGATTCTTCTTATTGGTACACCGGTTCTCCTGCCTGGCCGTATGATATGATACCCGTCAGGCTGCTGGGACGCCAGCGGGGGAACGCGCTTGAAGTGCTGGAACTGGCGACTTCTTCCGGCGGTTATGCAGAGCACCTGGTATGGGGGGCTGGCTTCAAGTTGCTGGCCGGGGCTGTCTGTGTGGTGGTGGCTGTCTGCATGGCGGGAGCCTGGTGGTTGTTCCGGCCTTATAGCCGCCGCGGCTTCGTGCCCGCGATGCTTTTTTGCCTGTGCTTGATTGTGCTTGCAGCCGGGGTGCTGGTGTGGCAGAGATGGGCCGTTCTTTCTGAACAGGCTGCCGTCTGGGCGGCGCCGCTCGCGGTGGTGGTGGCCTTGCTGGGGTGTACCGGGGTGGCTGTGTGGCTGCTTTCCGGCGCAGGAAAACGTAAATCTATTCAGGATGATGAAGAACATAAATAAGCAAATGAAGAAAATGTCTCAAATCCTTTCCGTGCTCGCTTTTTTCTGCCTGTCTGCGGTGGAGGCTGCGGAGATGTATGGCAAGGTGATTCCGGAGCAGCCGCCTGGTGTGGCCCAGGTGAAATCTGCTGCCAATGCAGAGGGCGCTGTGGTGGAATTGGTGTACCGCGCCGATATTAAGCGCGATGTTCTGGCTCTGCGTCAGCGCGGGGGCGAGCGCCAATACCTGTATCACCGGAATCCGGTGGGGAGGTATCCCGCTGTGCCGGAAATTACGGAAGCTATCCATTGGCTCACGCCCGATTCCTTTGTCTGCGTGGCGGATGGGCGCTTGAACTCGTATTATACGCTGTATTGTCTCCAGGCGATGGATGATGCACCCGGCACAATGCATGTATGGAAAGAGGCGGAGGGATGTGTGCATTTCCGCGTGGAATGGCAGGCGCAGGAGGGGCGGCTTATCGGCAGCTGGGAGGGAAAGCCATACTTGACGATATCCCCGCTTTCCAGATTGGCTGCTGATTAAATAAAACGGCAATAGCCTGTTTATGTAGTCGGCTATTTAATCCCGGGCTGGCATGGTTGCCCCTTTAGTTATTCATAGGTTCATAAATGGCATCCACCACCCAGCCGATGGGGGTGGCTATGGCGGAGAGCGGAATATCCACCACTTCGGCAGCCCAGCTGAGGGGCATGAGACAGCGGTTGTACCAGGTGCGGCGCGGCGGCGGCAGTTCATTGCTGCCCCTCCAGAGCCGCATGAGATGGTAATATGAACCTTGTGTTTGCCGCACCAGCTCCGCGTTCGTCAGGTCGATTTCTGCAAGCGGGCGGATGTGTACATCTGCGAAAATGCTCCGGCCGGACTCTTTGATGCGCTTGCTGACTCGGTAGAATAGCCGCTGATACTGTTCCCCGGTCAGTTCTGCGCCGTAGTATTCCATGGGGTACTGCGCCAGCTCGGCAGGGCTGAAATGGGGATTGGGGTATTCGCCTGCCAGCGTATTTTTTCTCCAACTGTCCCTGACGATGTGGACCAGGATAGAATAGCGCGCTGGAGTGTAGCAGACGGGGAGTTGCACGATGTAGTTTTCTCCTTTTTTCCAGACGCAGTGGCGCACGCTGGGGGCTCGTTCACCCTGCTGTTCCACTTCGGTGCGTAATCTGGGGCGTTGCTGTCCGATATTGGCGATAGCGCCGCCGGTGTCGATGATGGTGGCACGCCCTGTGTATATACTGATGCACCCCTCCAGCAACAGGGTGAGGAGAATGCTGAGCAGATAGATGATGCTGCGATACGTTCGCTTCATTGTATTCTGAATGATGGCCTTATTCTTGCTGTTACTTTAGCAGTTGAAAAAGCATGTGTCCAGAGAAGAATTCGGAAGCTGTATTTTTGCTTGATATCGTAACAAAAAAAAGTAGAATGACTTAGGAATGAATTACAGGAATGCGATAGGGTGTAATCTGCTTTGCTCGCTGCTGGCGGCTGCGGCTGTGTGGATGGTGCTGGGTGGCAGTTTCAGGGCTGCGCTGTTGTTTATTGTGCTGCTGCTGTGGCTGTGTAATGAGCTGTGGCATGCGGCGCTGACTCTGCCCGGACTCCTGCTGGGTGTGTGGAGCACCATCCGGGGAAAGGAATGCCCGAAGGCAGAGAAAGGCGTGGCGCGTGCTTTTTCCTTGCTTCTGCTGGTGGTGCCGCATGTGTTGTTTGCCGTGCTGTATGGAGCGGAACTTCTGACCGGGGGGCAGGTGTCTGCCTGGCTGGGGATGCCGGTTTCTCATGGTTTGTTTGCCTGCTCCTTTGTTGCGCCTGCTGTGTTGTGCTTCATCTGTCTGGTGAGTCCGCTGCCACCTTTGTCGGTAGTGGTGCTGGGGGCATACTTGTTTGAACCGGAGTTGCGGGTGACCCGGACGTCTGCCCAACCGGATGTGGCTCAGACCTTGCTTCCTCCTGTTCCCGGTGTGGCAGAGAATAAGCCTCGTCATCCGGAGTTGCAGAAACGTGCAGGTGAGCTGGTGTATTATGGACGTCCGGTCATTGGTGGTATGTCTCCCTATACCCAGCGGGATGCCCTGGTAGGGGGAATAATGCTTGGAGCCGGTCTGCTTGCGCTGGTTATGGCTGCTGCTGCCTATCCTGAAACGGCGCTTGGGGCAATCCTGTGTCTTGTGCTGGCCCTGACATTTGGTGGCTTCGGCTGGAGTCTGCTAAGCGGCCCCGCCCGCTGGAATGCCCGCCTGCGCATGGTCGAGTATGCGTTTACTTCCTCCCATGTCTATATTGTGGAGGGTAATGATATACAGGTGCTGCCTCTCGATGAGCACCTCTGCATCACCTTGGAAAAGCCTGCTGGTAAAACCGGGAATATCTATCTGAGCCCACGCGGAAAATCCGGAATACTAATGCATTCTGTGTTCCGGAACGTGAAAATTGACTATGATTCTTCCAAACTTGATGCCAGCGCTCCGTTGCAGGGCTTCATCCAGGTAGAAAACGCCGCTGCCATCTGCCAACAGTTGAGACGGTATCAGGGAGATAAGCGGAACTAGTCGGAGCAGGGGACTTCAGTCCCCGGATTAAAAAAATATTTTTCCGCTCTAACCCGTACGAAAACGCGGCACTTAGCGCAGGGGTGCCACAAATTGCCAAACTTTTTTACAAAAATGAGCTTGACGTTTCGCGGTGTTTCTGGTATGCTTTGCCCCGCACCCCGCTACGGGGTAGCTCGAAAG
>JAFYRS010000015.1 GCA_017546845.1 Akkermansia sp. | reverse complement strand
TCATCAACCTGACCGCCGCTTTCCTCAATGGCCAGGCGGGCCACCTCGGGGTCGCCGCCGGAGCCCAGGCCGTGGTTCAGCCCGGCACCCAGCTGCACAAACTCCACATTGCCGCATTCGCGCCCCAGGCGTTCATCCAGCGACATGATGCACAGGCGCACATTTTCGGCGCTGGAGCCGCTGAAACGCTGCAGGATGCTGGCACCGGCACCGCCTAAGCCGACGATGACGATACCATCTTCTTTCCGGGTGGTGGTCTGGTAGGGAAGCATGGTGAGAGGGAAAACTGGTGAAAATAATCAGCGGCGGCGGAACATCTTCAGGAAACGCGCCAGCATGTTGCCATGGTGCGGGTTGATGGCGTCATCATCATACCGCTGGGCATAGCGGATGAGCCCGATGGCGGTGCAGTAGCGCGGGTCGGCCAGGTAGGAATGGTTATGGCCGGGCGGCAGGGGCGCAGGCTGGTGCACCGGCATGCCGCCGAAGATGTAGTGGCAGAGCCCGTCGAGCCCGCGCATGAAGCTAGTGCCACCGCTCAGGTAAATGCTCATGCCGGAGTTGAGGTAATCGGAGGGGATGCGGTCGCGCACCTGAAGCAGCATGGCCGCCAGGGTATTGCGGATGATGCGGTTGAGCTGCCCGCGCTCGATTGTTACATCGTGCATGCCGAGGTCGCTCTTGTACTGCGCCAGGGAATGGTCTTTGATATCGCCGAACGCGTTACCCTCCGTGCGCTTGAGCACCTCGGCAGCTTTGAGGCTGACACGCTGGTCTGTGAGGCGCACGATTTCCTGGTTGATGTTGTTACCGCCCATGGGGATGCAGCCGGAGGCCACGACATCGCCCCCCTTGTAGCAGATGAAATCTGTCGTTCCACCACCGATATCGATGAGCAGCGAGCCGCTGTCCTTCTGCTGGCGGTTGAGCACCATCTGCGCTGTAGCCAGCGGGGCGAACACCAGGTCTTCCACCTCCAGCGGCACCTGGCGCACGCAGAGCAGAGAGTTCTGCAGGCGGGTCTTGATGCCGTGCATGATGTGGCAGTTCACATCGAGCGTGCGGCCAGTGAGCCCTGCGGGGTGGCGCGTGGGCTCGCCATCATCAATGGAAAAGCCGCCCAGCTCACGGTTCACCACGAAGCGGTCCTTGGAAAGCTCCAGGTTCTCGGCCTTTTCCTTGGCTTTGTCGGCGTGCTCATCGTCGATGATATCCTCGTTATCCTTGAGGCGGAAAGTACCTACGTTATTCTCACCCACGATATGCTCACCCGTGACGGAGAGGAACACGTTGAGGATATCCACATCGGCATGGTCCTGCGCAAGCTGCCAGGCATCGCACACACACTGGCGGGCCATACTCTGGTCCACCACCTCGCCCTTGCGCACACCGGCGCTCTTCACCTCACCAATGCCGATGATGGTGGCGGTGGCATCCGGGCGGATTTCACCGACAACCATGCACGTTTTCGTGGTGCCTATTTCCAGACCTACCAGAATTTTGGATTGAGCCATAGATAAATCGAACTATTACGTAGTAAACAGAAAAAACTATTTCTGCAGAGCATATCACAAATTACCCCCGCATGCGCGGCAAATGCGCGTCATATTCACGGCTTGGACAATTCGCGTTCGCAGACTTCCGGCTGGGGCATGATGGAGGGGCGGAGGGTTACAAATTCTTCCGAATACTCCTCCGACGGCACAAAGAGGAACCCAGGCTCGCGGTTGCGTATTTCGTACGATGTAGCGCGGAACATGGGGAGCACCTGATTCGTGCTAGGGTCGTATGCCTGGCGGCCGGTATACTTGCCTTTCACAATGTATTCCACATTGTTATCGCGCCCATGCACTGCATTCGGCAAGGGGTCTTCCGGCCCGCGATCGGGGGTATGAATGATGGATTCATCCATCATCACGAGCCTGGCATCCCGCCAGCTCTGCCCCGGTTCCCGCAAATACCCCCAGAACCGGCACAGGGGAATATGATAGCGGCGCCCCATAAAATAATCACCTTTCTGCTCCTGCGCAATCGCCGCTTCACGCTCGCGCAGCGCCTCACAATCCGAACGCAGGCTATGGCACTGAGTCAGCGCCATGCATGCCACCAGGGAGATGATGATTTTCTTAGTCATGAACACCCCAGTTCTACCCCATTCACCCCGCCCGGTCAAGCATAAACTACGACCTCCGCAATCCCTGTCAGTCCGCCATTATTTACTTGACAGCACGCACCCCCGCACCTATACTCCGCGTGGGTGCGTTATAGCGCAACCCGAAACCTATGCCTCATGACCTTCCGGAGTGCGAACGGTTCATTCCCCTGAAAAGGAGAGCCGGCCGGGTGGAAAGAAAGGCCGTACCGTATCACTACAATTCCGCAAATCACTTTTCACATGCATTCAATTTTCAAGAAAATCGCCCGTCTGTTCTCGTATGATATCGGGATAGACCTGGGCACAGCCAATACACTGGTCTACATTAAGGACCAGGGCATTGTGCTGCGCGAGCCTTCTGTTGTCGCCATGAAGGGCGACAAGGTGAAGGCCGTGGGCGAGGAAGCCAAGCGCATGGTGGGCCGCACGCCCGGCAGCGTGGTAGCCATCCGCCCGCTCAAAGAAGGCGTTATTGCCGATTTCGAAGTGGCGCACAACATGCTGCGCTACTTCATCAAGCGTGCATGCCAGGGACGCAGCCTCCGCGGGCCGCGTATCCTGATTGCGCACCCCTCCGGCATCACCGAAGTGGAGCGCCACGCCATTGAGGAATCTGCCTACGAGGCAGGTGCCATCCGTGTGCAACTCATTGAAGAACCCATGGCCGCAGCCATCGGCGTGGGGCTTCCCGTCACAGAACCGGTGGGCAGCATGATTGTTGACATCGGCGGCGGTACCACCGAGGTGGCCATCATCTCCCTTTCCGGCATCGTGTATAGCCAATCTGAAAAGTGCGGCGGCGATGCCCTGGATGAAACCATCACCCGCCACATGCTGGCTGCCCACAATCTGCTTGTGGGTCCCCGCACGGCGGAAGACATCAAAATCCGCGTCGGCTCTGCCCACCCGCTGCAGCAGGAACTGCAGATGGAAGTGAAGGGACGCGACCGCGGCACTGGTCTGCCCAAGACCGTCACCGTGCGCTCCGAAGAAATTCGCGAAGCGCTGCAGGATAAGCTCGACATCATCGTGAGCGCCATCCGCCAATCGCTGGACCATTGCCCGCCTGAGCTGGCCAGCGACCTCTATGACCGCGGTATCACCGTGGCCGGCGGCGGCGCTCTGCTGCGTGGGCTCAGTGACCTGCTGCATGAGCAGACAGGCCTGCCCATCATGATTTCTGAAGACCCGCTGAGCGCTGTGGCTGAAGGCACAGGCAAGTATCTTCAGGAGAATGATGATGTTTTTGACGAGGAGTAAGCCGCACCGCTGAGACCCAACGGCTGCTGCTCCGCCTTTCGCCACCTGCCCACCCAGTACGGCACCGCACCACATGCGGGGCTGCTGCGTGGACTCATGGCCAGGCATAAAAACGAGCAGAATCTCTCCTCCGTTTAACAGGTGAAAAACTCCAACCTCAACCTAAAACTTTGTCTTTTATTTCCAAAATGATTAACTCCGTTAAAAACTTCTTCGGGTTCGGCCAGTGCAACCCGAAGGAGGGTACAACCATCGTCATCAACTCAGAAAAACTGGAACGCCGCGTGGCTCTGCTCGAAGACGGCGTGCTGGAGGAATACAGCATTGAGCGTGAGGGCGAAGACAATATCGTCGGTGGCATTTTCAAGGGCCGCGTCAAGAACATTGAACCGGGCCTGAAGGCCATGTTCGTGGACATCGGCTACGAGAAGAACGCCTTCCTGCACTTCTGGGATGCCCTGCCCCTGGCGCTTGATTCCTCGCTGGAGGAAATCCAGAAGGAGGGCCGCCCCCGCAAGAAGCAGAAGAAGATTACCAGCAAGGACATACCCGATATCTACCCCATCGGTTCCGAGATTATGGTGCAGGTGACCAAGGGGCCCATCTCTTCCAAGGGGCCGCGCGTGACCACCAACATCTCCCTGGCCGGGCGCTATATCGTACTCATGCCCTTTACGGACCAGTTCGGTATCTCCCGCAAGATTGATGACCCCAAGGAACGCCAGCGTCTGCGCCAGATTGTGCAGAAGCTCAACGTGCCCGAGGGCATGGGCATCATCATGCGCACGGTGGCCCAGGGCCAGCGTTTCCGCCACTTTGTGCGCGACCTTGCCATGCTGCTGACCCAGTGGCGCGAGGTGGAAGAGAAATTTGCCACCAACCCTGCCCCCATGTGTGTCTACCGCGAGCCGGATCTGATTGAACGCACCGCTCGCGACTTCCTGACAGACAATGTGGACAACATCGTGTGCGACAACCTGGAAACCACCCAGCGCATGCAGGAAATTGCCGGCAAGATTTCACGCCGCGCCAAGCGCCACATCCAGTACCACCAGTACCGCCAGCCCATCTTCGAGGAACTGGGGATTGAAAAGCAGATTAACGAAGCCTTCCAGCGCCAGGTGCTGCTGCCTTGCGGCGGTTACCTGGTGATTGACGAAACGGAGGCTCTCATTGCCATCGACATCAACACCGGACGCAACAAGGGCAACAAGGACCTCGACAAAACCATCCTGGAGACCAACCTGGAATCCGCCCGAGAAATCGCCCGCCAGCTGCGTCTGCGCAACATCGGCGGTCTCGTGGTGGTAGACTTCATCGACATGCGCCACCGCAAGGACCAGATGGCCGTGTACAAGGCCATGAAAGACGCACTCAAACGCGACAAGGCCAAGACCCAGGTGATGCAGATTACCCCCATCGGACTCATGGAAATGACCCGCCAGCGCATCAATGAATCGCTGCTGGACTATGTGAACGACCACTGCCCATATTGCCACGGCCGCGGCCGCGTGAAGAGCGTGATGACCATGAGCGTGGAGATTCAGCGCCAGCTGAAAGCCACCATCATGCGCTACCGCGACAACGTGGGCGATATGATTGTGGTGGTGAACAGCGATGTGCTCAGCCGCTTCAAGAACGAGGATGCAGCCCTGCTCATGGAGCTGGAACGCCAGTGCGCCGGACGCCTCATCTTCCGCAGCGACCCCTCCATCCACCGCGAGGCCTTCGCCATCCTGAACCCGGCCAACAACAACAAGCCGCTCTTCCAGATTAACATGTAACCCCTTCAGCAGCGGCGCTCTTCTCCCAAGAGCGCCGCTCATTTTACACACTCTCTCCATGAAGAAAAAAATCCTCTTCATCATGCACCTCCCCCCGCCGGTACACGGGCAAAGCATGGTGTGCCAGCAAATCAAGGACAGCGCAGACATCAACCAGGCATTTGAATGCCGCTATGTCAACCTGTCGGCCTCGCGCTCTGCGGATGAAGTAGGACACTACGGTGCCCTGCAGACCGTAAAGAAACTATGGCGCTTTGCAGGCTCATTTCTCAACACCTTCTGGCAACTGCTGGCCTTCCGCCCTTCCACCGGCTACCTGACCATCACCTGCCACGGCATCCCCTTCCTGAAAGACGCCCCCTTCGTCATGCTCTGCAAGCTTTTCCGGTGCCGCATCATCCTGCACCAGCACAGCAAAGGCATGTCCACCTGCGCCCACAAAGCCCCCTACAGATGGCTGCTGCCGCTGATTTACCGCAACACCACCGTGGTGCTGCTCTCCTGGCGGTTGTACGATGACGTAGCAGCCGTGGTCAAACGAGAACAAGTAGAAATCTGCCCCAATGGCCTCTGAAACCATGATCCGTTTTATTTACCTGGGCAACCTGCTCATTGAAAAAGGCCCGTTTGTCCTGCTGGAGGCATGCCGCATACTCAAAGAGCGCAACGTACCGTTCCATTGCGACCTTGTCGGCGCCCCCACCGCTGAAATCACGCTGCACGCCGTGCAGGCACTCGCGCAGGAATACCATCTTGACGGCTTCGTAACCATACACGGCGCCCAGTATGGAAAAGCAAAAGAACAACTGCTGAAACAGGCAGACGTCATGGTTTTTCCCACCTATTACCACAACGAATGCTTCCCGCTGGTGTTACTGGAAGGCATGAAACAAGGCCTGGCGCTTATCTCGACAAAGGAAGGAGCCATACCGGATATCATACGCGACGGAGAAACCGGTCTGCTCATTGAAAAACAAAATCCGGAATCCCTGGCCCAGGCCATGGAAAAACTGGCAACCGCCCCTGACCTGGCATCCCGCCTGGCCTCTGCCGGCAGACAGCTGTACGAACAGTGCTACTCCGGGGTAGTATTCATCAACAGAATGCTTGACATTCTGAAAAACAACTGAGCCCTGTCACTTCTCTGACGAAAATGACCGGCATCCCCAATGGGAGGTCGGGCGCTGGATATGCCGCGTCGTCCGGCTCTCCTCCCCTGGGAGATAAAGCGAATATGTAAGGGGATTTTCACAGAACAGATCACACCAGCGGCGGCGGGCACTGCTAATCATATTGCACAGCCAACGGCTGCGGGTTATGCCGATGGGCATGCCGGAAAGAACCACCTTCCATTCATACTCTGCGATATCTGACCAACCCAGATTCTCACCAGTCACGGCAAACAGGCTTGTTATCAGCTCCGGCAGCACGCGGACCTTCATGCTGTGATTCACCAGATCCCGGAAAAACACCATATCTGACAACACCCGGAAACGCGTATCAAACCGGACGCCATGCTTCATGAACGATTCAGCCCGGTGGAAACAGGCACAGGTGATAATCTCGCACGCCGCCTGGCTGGTCCACCGCCATGGCCGCACCGGCCGCCGGTGGCAGATATAGCGACTCTCCGCATCTACCACACAATAAGCGCCCACTAACAGCTCCACCTCCGGATGCTCTGCAAACTCGTCGGCAATCCGAGCCAGCACCCCGGGCATATATTGTTCATCACTGTTCAAATGCGCAGTAATATCGACATCCGGCGGCAACTTCTCCCATGCCTTATTCAACGCATCATACATCCCGGCATCGGGAACACTCTTATACGCAAACCTGTAACCCGGCCGCGATGCTGACTTCTGCTTCCACTCTTCTAGCCACTCCACCGTGCCATCCGTCGAGGCGCCATCCTGCACAAAATGATACACCTCCACACCCGGCTGCACCTGATCCGCCACGGAATACACGCAGCGTTTGAGCCAGCTCAAAGAATTCAGAACAGGAGTGATGATGTAAAATTTCGCCATTACCTTGAGTAGCATATCAACTTTTCTCCGGAACACAAGACGATAATGCGTAATTCCCCAACTTGCTCCTTTTTATCTTGCCATACAAGGCGGCATCGGGTAGAATGAAAGCACCATGAACAGACTTGCAGGTAAAACCGCTATTGTGACCGGAGCCGGTCGCGGCATTGGCCAGGCCATTGCCCGCAGCTTTGCTGCCGAGGGCGCCAAGGTCATCCTCATTTCCCGCAATCCCGGCTCCTGCGGCAGCGCCGCAGATGCCATTAACGCAGAGTTCCCCGACTCCTGCAAGGCATTCCCCTGCGATGTGGCTGATGCCGCCGCCGTAGAAACCTGCATCAAGGACATTCTGGCCGAATACCCCGCCATTGACATTCTGGTCAACAACGCCGGCATCACCAAGGACGGCTTGCTCATGCGCATGAAGGAAAGCGACTGGGACGCCGTGCTCACCACCAACCTCAAGAGCGTCTTCCTCTTCGTGAAAGCCCTGCAGCGCACCCTCATGAAGAGCCCCGCCGGCCGTATCATCAACATTTCCTCCATCGTCGGCCTCACCGGCAACGTAGGCCAGAGCAACTACTCCGCCTCCAAGGCCGGTGTCATCGGCTTCACCAAGTCCATGGCCCAGGAGATTGCCAGCCGCAAGGTGACCGTCAACGCCATTGCCCCCGGCTTCATCTCCACCGATATGACCGATGCCATCCCCGAAAAGGCCCGCGAGGCCCTGCTCTCCCGCATCCCCCTGGCCGACCTCGGCAAGCCGGAGGACATTGCCCACGCCGCCACCTTCCTCGCCTCCGATGAAGCCCGCTACATCACCGGGCAGGTCATCGTGGTCGACGGCGGCATGACGATGTAAAACCACATTCCTTTTCCTTCTAACCCCGGAATGGAGACATTCCGGGGTTAGAATTGCAGGGCAAACGCATTTGAGTAGTGTCATACACACTCGAGATTCGGGTTTCTGAAATTTGCTCTGAATTTACACTGAAAGGATTATTGTAAAAATCTAGATTTCTTGCAGTTATAGCATTATTATGCTATACTGAGCGGATG
>JAFYRS010000139.1 GCA_017546845.1 Akkermansia sp. | reverse complement strand
CGGTGGCGTGTGCGGCGGTGCTGCTGGCGGCGGCGTGCCGCTTGTGGCGCGTGGCATGGTGTGCGTTGCTGTGTGCACTGGTGGCCGGTATTCATTCAGCCCTGGTGGAGCAGCGCGCAGCGGAGTTCCGTCAGCTGGTGGAGGAGCACGAGGTGGTGCAGCTGCACGGCACGGTGGAACGCTCGCTGCGCCGGGGCTGCGTGCTGAGCACCGGGTGGAATGGCGTGCGGGTGGTGGTGCGTGGTGAAGCGCCGTATACGCCGGGTGATGAGGTGCACCTGTATGCCTCCCGGCAGGAGCCCCGGCCCGCCGGAGTGCCCGGGGTGTTTGATGCGGACTCATGGATGCGCAGTCAGGGCTATGCCGCCACGCTGGATTTCATCACTGGCGAGAAACTGGGGAAACCGCTTTCTCTGCGCACCGTGCAGCACTGGGGACTCCGCCTGCGGGAGCAGTTGGCGGCCCGCCTCATGCCGCCCGGAACGGAACATGACCCCGCCCGGCAGGTGCTCTGCTCCCTGGTGCTGGGTGATAAGAGCGGGGCTGATGCCGAAACCATGGAGGCCTTTCGCAACGGCGGTTGCCTGCATGCCTTTGCGGTGAGCGGCTTGCATGTGGGGCTGGTGGCAACTATTTTCTGGCTGCTGCTCCGTGTGTTGCGCGTGCGTCCGGTGGTAATCCGGCCGCTGCTGCTGGCGGTGGTGGGTGTCTATGTGCTCATGACCGGCTGCGCCGTGCCGGCCATCCGGGCCTTCCTCATGCTGGCGGTGCTGCTGCTGGGCTTTATGCTGCGGCGGCGGGTGAGCCTGCTGAATACCTGGAGCTTTGCAGCGCTGCTCATTCTGCTCATTGACCCAAGCCAGCTGCGCAACGCCGGATTCCTGCTTTCGTTTGGTGTCTATGCCGCTATCTGTGTGGCGGTTCGCACCGTCATGTGCGAGAAGGCCTGGTTCGGGCCGGATGACTACATCCCCGTTTCGCTTCGCACTCGCTGGGAGATGCGCTGGAGCAATATCGAGGTGTTCATCCGCGGCACGGTCATCGTGGCGTTGAGTGCCTGGCTTGTGTCGGTTCCCATTACCCTGTGTTTCTTTCACTCGGCTAACACCAGCAGCTTTCTGACCAACATCGCCATCTCGCTCCTGGTGCCGGTGGTGATGCTCTTCGGCCTGCTGTACCTCTGCCTGGGTTCTCTTCTCACTGGCTGGGTTGCGCAGAAATCGGCCGCGTGGCTGCTGGCGGTGGTGGCGTGGTTCGGCGAGCTGCCGTATGCGTATCTACCTGCGCAGGAACCCGCTCCGCTGCATTCCATCCTGCTGCAGAGCTCCAGCTACGGCGGTCACTTTGCCATGCTGGGGAATCACGGGGTGTTGATTGATTGCGGGAACCGCAGCACGGCCGAAATGAAAACCGTGCCCACCTTGTTTCATGCCGGCTATACCCCGGCAGCGCTTCTGGTTACTTCCCCTCTGGCCAGCGCTGGCGGCGGGGCTGAGGTGCTGAAGCGTATGTGGCCGGGGGTGCCTGTTATCCGGGCGCACGAGTTGCCGCCGGAGGGAATGTCTTTTGAAACCCAGGCCGGGCGTTTTTCGATTTATGCACCGCCTGCAGAACAGATACGTAAAAAGGCGGCAGATTACCACCCCGTTGTGCTGTGGGAAAGCGCTGCGGGACGCGTCCTTTATATAGGAAATGCTGCCTATATCACCTATGCGGCGCTTCCGGAGCTGCAGCCGGATACCGTTATTCTGGGGCAGCATGTGAAGCCGGAGGATGTGCAGGCGGTCCGGGTGCTTCAGCTGCCGGAATCTGCGGAGAACCAGCGCCTTATACTGACTCCAGCAGCAGCTGAAGAGACGCCGTCAGCAAGGTGACACCACAGAAGGTGCGGAAGCTGCACCAGGTGAGGAGGTAGAAGGCAAGGGCGGTGAGTGCGCTGCTGCCCAGCAGCAAGGGGCAGAGGGTGCTGCGCTCCATTTCCTCCATGATGCGCTCGTTGTGGACAGAGCACAACGCGGCCAGGCTCAGCAACACCCAGAAAGCTGCATTCACTGTGGCGCAGAAAGCCACCAGCAGGTTGAGTGCCGGGCGCTTGCGCAGAAAATCCATCAGCGTGTGGAGATGGTCAGCCCCTTGAGCAGGATTTCCAGGTTGTTCTGGGTATGGTCGATGTTCTTGAGCAGGCATTGCAGCCCCTCCCAGCCGGGCAGGGTGGCCAGCTGGCGGCGCACCTGCAGCACGCGTACCATCTCATCCGGGTGGTACAGGCGGTCATCGTTGCGGGTGCCGCTCTGGGGAATCGAGATGGCCGGGTAGATGCGGCGCTCGGAAAGCTCCCTGTCCAGGCGGATTTCCATGTTGCCCGTGCCCTTGAATTCCTCGAAGATGATTTCATCCATGCGGGATTCTGTCTCGATGAGGCAGGTGGCAATGATGGTGAGGCTGCCACCTTCTTCCACCTTGCGGGCGGCGCCGAAGAACTTGCGGGGCTTTTCCAGGGCGTTGGAACCCAGCCCACCGGACATGGTGCGGCCGCCGCTCTGGTTGGCATTGTAGCCGCGGGCCAGGCGGGTGAGGGAATCCAGCATGATGATGACATCGTGCCCTTGCTCCACCAGACGGCGCGCGCGTTCCAGAATCAGGTCGCTGAGCTGCGCATGGCGGCGGGAGGGCTCGTCAAAGGTGCTGGCGTATACCGGCACATCCACCGTGTCTTCAAAATCCGTCACTTCCTCCGGGCGCTCATCCAGCAGCAGCACCAGCAGATCCGTCTTCGGGTAGTTGGCACGCAGGCTCCTGGCCATGGTCTTGAGCAGCACGGTCTTGCCGCCGCGCGGCGGTGCCACCACCAGCGCACGCTGCCCCATGCCCAGCGGGGTGATGAGGTCGAGCACGCGCATGGCCGGGCTCTTGATGTCCGGGTTCTCCAGGATGAGACGCTCGGTCGGAATCAGCGGGGTCAGGCGGTCAAAGGGCTTCGGCTGGGTATACTCGGCCACAGGCGTGCCCTCAATCTCCAGCACTTCGCCCGCCATCAGGTTGCGTTCGTTCTTGCCCTGTGCGGCGCGGAGCTTCACTTTCACCATGTTGCCGGGGCGCAGCTCGTATTTGCGGATGATATCCTGCGGCAGGCGCGGGTCATCATCCCCCGGGCGGAAACTGCGGGCGGCATCGCGCACAAAGACCATGTTGTCCTTGCCGAACTCCAGCACACCGCTCACCATCACCTGGCTGCCCTCAGCCAGATACGTGCGGGCCAGCTCGGCCACCAGCTGCGGGCGGGGCAGGGATT
>JAFYRS010000138.1 GCA_017546845.1 Akkermansia sp. | reverse complement strand
CCAGCATCATCGCCGGCACCACCGCCGGCATCGACCCGGTCATGAAACTCTTCTTCCTGGAGGAAAAGAAGAGCGGGCTCATGCCCCGCGTGGCCCCGGAGCTCACCCTGCAAACCCTCTGGCTGTACAAGAACGCCCACCACATCGACCAAAGCTGGTCGGTGCGCGCCGCCGGTATCCGCCAGCGCCACATCGACCAGGCGCAGAGCATGAACCTCTACATTACCCATGAATACACCCTCCGCCAAATCCTGAACCTCTACATCCTCGCGTGGGAATGCGGGGTGAAGACCATCTATTACATCCGTTCCAAAAGTTTAGAAGTAGAAGAATGTGAATTATGTGCCAGTTAACCCGCAGACCGCTCTTTAACCCGCAGGGCGACACCGATACCGCCGCCCGCCGCATCATCAACGGCAATACCACCAACCTCAATGACTTCAACAACATGAAGTACGCCTGGGTGAGCGGGTGGTACCGCCAGGCCATGAACAATTTCTGGATTCCCGAGGAAATCAACCTCGCCGCCGATGTGAAGGATTATCCGCGCCTCAGTCCCGCCGAGCGCCGCGCCTTCGATAAAATCCTCTCCTTCCTTGTGTTCCTGGACAGCATCCAGACCGCCAACCTCCCCTCCGTGGGCGAATACATCACCGCCAATGAAGTGAACCTCTGCCTCTGCATCCAGGCATTCCAGGAAGCCGTGCACAGCCAAAGCTACAGCTACATGCTCGACACCATCTGCGAGCCGCAACAGCGCCAGGAGGTGCTTTACCAATGGCGCAACGATGAACATCTTCTGCGCCGCAACACCTTCATCGGCAACCTGTACAACGAGTTCCAGCAGAACCGCACACCGGAGAACTTTGCCCGCACCCTCGTGGCCAATTTCATTCTGGAAGGCGTGTATTTCTACAGCGGCTTCATGTTCTTCTACAACCTGGGACGCAACAACAAAATGCCCGGCAGCGCCCAGGAAATCCGCTACATCAACCGCGATGAAAGCACCCACCTCTGGCTTTTCCGCAACATCATCCGCGAACTGCAGCGCGAAGAGCCCCAGCTCTTCACCCCGGAAAAGGTGGATGAATACCGCGCCATGATCCGCGAGGGTGCCGAGCAGGAAATCGCATGGGGGTGCTACGTCATCGGCGATGAAATCCCCGGTCTCACCACTGACATGGTGCGCGACTACATCCGCTACCTGGCCAACCGCCGATGCCTGGATTTAGGCTTCGCCCCGGTCTACGAGGGCTACGAAACCGAGCCCCCCGCCTGCGCCTGGGTCAGCCAGTTCAGCAACGCCAACCTCATCAAGACCGATTTCTTCGAAGCCCGCTCCACCGCCTACGCCAAGAGCACTTCACTGGTGGATGATTTATAACGGGTGGATGCGTTTCCGGGGAACCCGGGAAGAAGGCAGAAGATGCCGCTTTCAGGGCGACAGGAATAGTGCTTGCAACAGAGGGGGGCTACATGATAGAATACCCGCGAATGAAACGCTTTGGCTCCATCTCATACATTTGTACCGCCGTGTTGCTGAGCGCCTGCTCTGTAACCCAGCTTCCCGAGTTAAGCCCGGAAGACGCAGCGGCTCAGGCTCTCGCAGCACAAGAGCTGGACGATGCACTGCGCAAGGAATACAGAACCGCCGCCGCAGAAGCGAGGGAAGCAGAAGCCGAGGCGATTCGTGAACTGCGCGCCCGCATGGCCAGAGAAAAGGCAGAGGAAGAACAGCGTATTGCAGCAGAGGCAGCCGAATATGCAGCCCGCCTTGCCGCAGAAAAGGCCGGGGAAGAAGCACAGGAGGAAGCCGAGCAGGCTGCAGCTGAAGAAGAAACAGCAGAATCCCAATCAGACGCCTCCCGGCGCGGGCCGAGATTGCTCACCAGCCGCGCCCGCAAGGCAGATAAAAAACAGGATGATGCCCCCACTGCAGAACAACAGGCCGCAGCCCGCAGACTGCTGGCAGAACAATCCTCCCCCGCTAAAACGGCAGCTGCCCGCCCGCTGAAAAAAGAAGTTCAACCAGCAGCCATCGCAGAAACAAGCGAGGAAAAGCCGCAGGATTTGCGCAGCGTATTGCGCATTCGCCGATTTGCCCCGCCGGAAGAAGCCATCAGCCGCGAAAGCGATGATGAGCCTATGCCCAACTCCGTAGAGCTGCGCGGGTTGCGTTCCCCCATCATGAAGGGGAACCTGCCCATGAACATTGATGGCAAGATTAACAAGGATAACTAATCGCATGAATACCCCTCCCCGCAAGTTTGTAGCAGAGCCCTTTGCCTACCACCAGGAACTGGAACTCACCATCGAAAACCTTTCCAACCAGGGGCACGGCGTCGGCCGCGTGGATAACTGGGTGGTCTTTGTACCATACACCCTGCCCGGAGAAAAAGTGCGCGCCCGCATCTACCGCAACGAAAAGAACTGCTCCCATGCAGACCTGGTAGAGGTGCTTGAACCCTCACCCAAACGAGTGCAGCCGCTCTGCCCCGTATACGGCTACTGCGGCGGCTGCCAGTACCAGCACCTG
The DNA here is from genome assembly GCA_017546845.1 of Akkermansia sp. Taxonomy (GTDB): domain Bacteria; phylum Verrucomicrobiota; class Verrucomicrobiia; order Verrucomicrobiales; family Akkermansiaceae; genus Akkermansia. The sequence goes on along the minus strand of JAFYRS010000138.1, from coordinate 13,269 downwards.
GAATACAGCGCCCAGCTGGAATGGAAAACCGCCCAGGTGGCAGACCTGCTGAGACTGCAGGCCGGCTTGCAGCTTCCCGTGCTGCCCGCCATTGCCTCGCCCCAGATTTACGGCTACCGCAGCAAAATCACCCCGCATTTCCACAAGCCGAAGGATGCCAAGGTTGGCAACATCGGCTTCCTGCGCGTTGGTTCGCGCAGCGAGGTGTGCGATGTGAAGCAGTGCCCCATTGCCATGGAGGAGCTGAACGATGCCCTGCCCGTGGTGCGCAAAGCCGTGCACCAGGCAGCCGCGCAGTACAAGCGCGGCGCCACCCTGCTCATGCGCGTAAGCGAAGGCAGCGTCATCACCAACAACAATGCCGTGTGCACCGAAAAGGTGGGCGAGCTCACCTTCAACTTCCTGGCAGGCGACTTCTTCCAGAACAACCCGTACATCCTGCCCGCATTCACCGGCTATGTAGCCCGCCAGGCCTGCGCGGAAGGCGCCCGTTACCTGGTGGATGCCTACTGCGGCAGCGGCCTGTTTGCCCTCACCCTCGCCCCGCATTTTGAAAAGGTACTGGGGGTGGAAGTGAGCGAAACCAGCGCCGACTGGGCACGGGCCAACGCCCGCAGCAACGGCATTAACCACGCCAGCTTCCTGGCCGCCAGCGCCGAAGCTATTTTCGAGCAGGTGGATTTCCCGGCAGAAGAAACTGCCGTGGTCATCGACCCTCCCCGCAAGGGCTGCGACATGGTATTCCTCAACCAGCTGTTCGCCTTCGGCCCTGCCCGCGTGGTTTACGTCTCCTGCAACCCCGCCACGCAGATTCGAGACCTGGCAGAATTTGACAAAGCCGGCTACGAAGTAGTGGAAGTCCAGCCCTTTGACCTCTTCCCCCAGACCAAGCATCTGGAATGCGTGGCCACGCTGCGCAAGAAAAAAGCATGAGCACCAAGTTTACCAGACTCAGCCGCAGCGCAGAGGATTACCTCGAAGCCATCGGGCACCTGTGCCGCGAAAACGGAAAGGCACAGGTGAGCGATGTGGCCGCCATGCTCGCGGTCAAGAAACCGAGCGTAACCGCCGCCGTGCGCCAACTGGCAGAAGAAGGGCTTATCACCCACCGCCCATACGCTCCCATTGAGCTCACAGAAAAAGGCTGGCAATATGCAGACCGGGTCATCCGCGCACACGGCATCCTGCAGCGTTTTCTGGAGGAAGCCGCCGGGCTCTCTGCCGCGCGTGCAGATGAGGTAGCCTGCCATGTGGAGCACCTGCTGAGCATGGAAGAAATTGAGGAAATTGAACGCAGGCTGGATTGAACAGGCAGAAGCCAGGACGCATCTAACCCCACATTATGAACGAACGCAGACTCAGTGTCACCCATGCCCTCATCATCATCAACGCCGTTGTCTTCTTCGTGGGGCTGATGGTGCAGCGGGAAGCGGTGCTGGGCATCCCTTACCCCCAGGCACCCAAAACCTCCCTCTTTGAAATCCTCTGCGCCTATTCCTGGTTCACCTGCTTTCTGGAAGGCGAAATCTGGCGGCTCATCACCTACCAGTTCGTGCATGCCAATTTCGGTCACATCCTCTTCAACATGTGGGCGCTGTACTTCTTTGGCCCTGCGGTGGAGCAAGCCATGGGACCGCGGCGTTACCTGCTCTTCTACCTGGTCTGCGGCATAGCAGGCGCGCTCTTCTCCTCCCTGCTGGCCGGGCTGAACCTCTATTCTTCCCTGCCGGATTCTCCGCAGGCTACACTTATCTGCAACCAGCTTGCAGAATTCGCAGGCTACACGGGCCAGGTGCACTGCTGGGAGATGATTCCGCTCATCGGTGCCTCTGCCTCCATATACGGCGTGATGGTCGCCTGCGCCTTCATGTATCCGGACGTGCAGATATCGCTGCTCTTCCCGCCCATCACCCTGCGCCTGCGCACCTTTGCCATCTGCGTCATCGGCATCGCCACTGCCACCATTCTCTTCAACCTCTCCAACGCCGGCGGCGAGGCGGGCCACCTAGGTGGCATCATCATGGGTGCCCTCATCATGATGGCATGGAAATACCGAATGCTCAACCGCTTCTGATTCATGACGGCACTCTTCGACATGGACGGCACGCTCTTTGCCGGTGATTCCCAGCTGCGCTTCTGCCGCTGGATTCTCAAACGACACGGCTGGCGGCGGCTCTATCTGCTCTGGCTCATCCCCATGGGAATACTGCGCGGGCTGCACCTCATCAACACCCAGCGCATGAAACGCGCCTTCCTGGCCTATGCCTGGGGCATGAAGAAAGACTTATTGCAGCAGGAATGCCAGCAATTCGTGCAGCAGGAAATCCTGCAGATTCTCTATCCCCCAGTACTGGAGAGGCTGCGTGACCACCAGGCCGCAGGAGACACCACGGTGCTCTGCTCTGCCTCACCAGACTGGTGGACCCGGCTGGTCGGCAAGGCACTGGGGTTCACGCACACCATCGGCACACCCACTGCCCTGGCAGAGAGGGTGGAACTCATGCCCGCCATCCCCGCACCGGGCAACAACAAAGGCGCCAACAAACTGGTGCGGCTGGCAGCCATCGGCATCACGCACGCCGACATCGGCTACACTGACAGCGCGGCCGATCTGCCCATGCTCACCATCTGCGACAAAGCCGTGCTGGTGAACCCCAAATCCTCATTTGCCGCCCGGGTGGACGGTGCAGAAATCCTGACCCCGGAAAAACATATCCGCCCGCTTTCCTTTACCCTTGGCTGCCTGCTGGGGCTCTGAGGTATATTATTTCTCCAGGCGCTTTTTCCAATCGCGCATCATCACCGCATAAGGCTCGGTTTCCGAGGTGGAAGCCGCATGCGGATTCTTGCTGAACGCCTGGTCATATTCCCCGCGCAACAAGTGAGTCAGGCAGGCCAGCTCGGCAGGAAGAGTTCCTTCATACGCCAACTTCTTCCACTGCTCCGGGGCAGCATCGGCAGGGGGCAGGTTCTTTAACGAAGCACGCGCCACCTGCATGATGGAAGAAACCTCCATCAGCACGCGGATTTCCTCCTTTTCCAAACGGCTCAGCTTCTGTTTCAACAGCTCTGCAGCCATCTTGTCTGCGTCTTCCAGCTTTCCAGCGCGATATGCCTCACGCAGCTGCACCAAAGCCACGCGGGCAGCCCGCCGCGGTGCAGCCATGCGGTATTCATCCAGCAGCTCGCGCAAGGCATCCGCCCGGCAGGCTGGCAGCATCTTCATAGCCAGATCAACCGTCTCCTCAGCCTTGCCATGCTGCCCCGCGTGCACATACTGGTCTGCCACGAGAATCATGGCCGCCACTTTCACCAGAGAATCATCCATCATCTGCGCCAGTCCGGCAGCGCTGGAAACATCCTGGCGAATCATGGAGCAAAAGCGGTAAAGCTCCTCAAAACGCTTGCTCCCGGCCGGGCTCACCCGCCCACGCGATGCTGCCACCAAGGTATCAAACCGGCGGTATCCGTTCTCTGCCATCTTGTCATCCAATACGTGATACGCCGTGCGCACAAAAACAGCCGCAGCCGCCACTGCGGCATCTCCCTGCGACTCCCCCAGAGAAGCCAGCAGCCTGGCTGATTCATCATAATGCCCTTCCTGCAACTGCCGCAGCGCAGCGGAGAACGCATCCCGCTCAGTCCAGCAGAGAGCATCTGCATCCACTACATCCTGCACCACTTCGGAGGGCGTTACCAAAGCCACCATAAAGCCCCCCAGAAGCCCCAGCACAGTGCTGCCCAGAATACCGGCAGCAGCATACAGCTTGCGGCGGTAGCGGCGCTCGCGCTCCTCAGGATTCAGCACATCTGCCATTGCTTTCTGGGTAGACTCCACCTCCTGAAGCAATTCCGCATATCCGGCCGGGCGTTCCGCCGCCTCGTACTCCGTCATATGCTCCACCAGCCTGCACAGCTCCGGCACGGCATGCGGCATCAGCGAACTGATGGACGGCAGCTTTTTCTTCGCCTCGAGCATATCGCTCACGGTCTGGGGAGAATCCGGCAGAGTTGCCTCACCCGTAAGCAGATTCCGCAGGGTCATGCCCAGCGCATAAATATCAGTCTGCGCACTCTCAGCCTCGCGCAACAGCGTTTCCGGCGGGGCATAATACGGCGTGGCCCAGATGATTTCACCTGCATCCGCTCCGGGTTTGTCCTCCAGCGACAAGCCGAAATCCAGCACCTTTGCCTGGCCTTCCGTCGTGATGATGACATTCCCGGGCTTCACATCGCGGTGCAGCAGTCCGGCCTCGTGCGCCGCCTGCAAGCCCAGGGCCACCTGGCGCACAATTTCCAGTGCATCTGCCGGCAAGAGGAACCCCCGGTCTGCTACAATGAGCTCCAGATTCCGCCCCTCCACCAGCTCCATGGCAATATAGAACTGCCCCCTGGCCCAACCGGCGGAATACACAGACACCACATTTTCATGGCGAACCTTAGCCATGAGCGAGCATTCGTTCTCGAAACCGGCTATACGCTCTGACTCATGACGATACGTATCATTGAGCACCTTGATGGCGAGCGGGCGTCCCAGAATCAGGTCTGTGGCGTGAAACACCACACTCATGCCGCCAATTCCGAGCACCGAATCTATCTTGTAATTTCCAAGCAGGCTGTGCACAACAGCCCGATGCTCACACTGATGGCAGGCAATCTCCACAAAAAACCCCAGCTGAGAAATATCCTGACGCATGCCGCATTGCGGGCATGTCCAGATTTCGGTGCTCTCGCTCATATCCGTGTTTCCGTTGGGGTTTGATACAAAAGAAAGGGGCAGAGGAGTAAGAATCCTCCCCTGCCCCGGTAAATAAACGGCTCTTAGCCCAGCTTGGGCAGAGAAGCAGCGGCTACGGCCTGGCCGTGGCGCTTGGTCTTCTCATCCGGCACGCAGAGCGTGATGTTAAGCTGCGGGAACTCACCCTTAAGCACTTCGTTGGCCTTGTCGATGATGATCTGGCCACCTTCGCCCGTGGCCACGCGGCCCAGGAACAGGAGGTTGCGCACATCGTAGAAATCTGCGAAGTAGGCGATGGTGTAGCCGAATTCCACACCGATGGTCTCGTAAATCTTACGAGCGCGGTCATCGCCCTCAGCCATGGCGGCCTGCACCTTCTTGAGCTGCTCCGGATACGGCATGGAACCGAACTCGAAACCAGCGCGGGGAGCAAGGCGGGCTACAGCCTGCTGGGAGAAATACATGGCACCCACACCCTTATCCTTGGACCATTCGTCCACACCGCCGTCTTCCTGGTAGTCCACCGGAACGAAGGCAAGCTCATTGAGCCAGGGCATGATGTGACCCTCGGGGTCCACATAACCGGCAGCCAGGGAAGTACCCATGGCAATACCCAGCACGGCGTCATCGTTCATGCCCATGGCACCGGCCAGGGCAGTCACTTCACCGTCATTCACCACTTCAAAGGGAACTTCCTTGCCCATGCGCTCGGACCAGCGGTCCTTGAGCGTACCGAACATGCCGCGGATGACATTCTGGAAATCCTCCGGGGAGATACCGCGGAAGAGGGAACCCACGCGGGGCTCGCTGTTCACGTACACACCAGCGGCAGAACCACCGATGGCATCCACCTGGGGCAGGTGCTTGGCAGCGCGCAGCAGGGAATCATCCACACCCTCAAGCTGGTACATGGGGTCGGTCTGGTGGTAGGGGTCCCACACCACTTCTTCAGAGAACACCACCTCACCGTTCACCACGGCAGCGCACTTGCGGTCGGAACCACCCAGGTCGAAACCGATGCGGTAGCCGTCCAGGTTGCGGCCCAGGGCCACGGAGGTGCTATTTTCAGCGGGCAGGTCAGCGGCAGATGCCACCTTCACCACCTGAATGGGCTGGTCATAAATCTTCTTACCGATGAAGTCCCAGTCGAACTCGCGGGCACCACCGGCGCAGTAGGTAGCAGCCAGCATGTCAGCAATCTGGTCATCGCCAGCCACCATGATGGTGCAGCCGCCCTTCATCCAGAGCAGGAACTTCACGATACGTTCGATGTACTGGTTGTTCAGGGCAATGTTCTCGCCTTCCTGGGGCAGAATCTTGCCGCTCCAGCGGAAGCAGGTTCCATCCAGGCGGGTCAGCGCCAGGTCCACAGTGTGAGAACCGGGAGTAGCAGCCACCTTTTCAGCAAAAGCCTTGGTCCAAAGCACCGGAGCCACAAAGGCCGGGTCGAGCACGGGAGTGAATTTCGGTTGAATATTCATAACGTTACGGAGCGATTATACAATAATCGCCCCGCCCCGACAAGCTCAAAAATCTGTTTGCTTCAGCTTTTACTCATCTTCTGCACCGAAATCCGGCTCTTCCGCCCCCTCGGCAAAGAGCTCGTAGGCGATGGAATCCACAATTTCCACCTCGGCAAACTCACCCACCGGCAGGGCGGAGTCCACATGGATAGAGCCGTCCACATCCGGGGCATCCCAGGGGCCGCGCGCAATACCGGGCGCATCAACCAGCACCCGCATGCGGGTGCCGATGCTCTCCTGCCCGATTTCATCGGCAATACCGGCCAGCAGCATGGAAAGCTCATTGCTGCGGCGCTTCTTCGTGGCGTGATGCACCTGGTTCTTCATCTTCGCCGCCAGCGAACCTTCCTCCTTGGAATACGGGAACACACCGGCGCGCTCAAAGCGGAACTCCTTGATGAATTCGCGCAGTTCGGCGTGGTCTTCCTCGGTCTCTCCCGGCAGTCCGGAAATAAAAGTGGTACGCAGGCCGATACCCGGCACGGCAGCGCGGATATTACGGATAAGGTTGCGGATGTAATCACCGTCCGTCTTGCGGCGCATGCTGTCCAGAATTCCATCAGCAATATGCTGCAAGGGAATATCCACGTACTTCACCACCTTCTCACACTGGGCAAAAGTATCAATGAGCTCCTGGCTCCAGTGCGCCGGGTGCGTGTAAAGCACACGAATCCAGAAATCACCGGGAATGGCGTTAATCTCGCGCAGCAGAGATGCCAGCGACTCGCCGCGGCTGGAATCCACCCCGGCGGTCTTGCTGCCGCGATTCTCCCACTTATCCATGCCGTAATAAGTCGTATCCTGGGCAATCAGGTTAATCTCCTTAGCCCCCTGCTCCACCCAGTGGCGCACCTCCTTGAGGATATTGGCCTGCGGGCGGCTGCGGTGTCCACCGCGGATACGCGGAATCACACAATACGCGCAGGCGTGGTTGCAGCCCTCGGCAATCTTCACATAGGCATAATGAGGCGGCGAAATCAACTTGCGCGGCACGCCCCAGTCCGGCAGGTAAGTGGAAACCTTGCTGGTGTAGGTCTTTTCTGCCGATCCATTCAGGCAGGCTGTGGCAATCTCTGCCACCCTGGTGATTTCATCCACACCCATGAAGCAGGCAACCTCCGGCATTTCCTTAGCCAGTTCCTTCGCATAGCGCTGGGAAAGGCAGCCCGCCACGATAATCTGCTGCTCTGCCGGGGCCTCACCTGCCTCACGGGCACGCACGGCATCAAAAATCGTGTTGATGGCTTCCTCCTTGGCGGGGTCAATGAAACCGCAGGTATTGATGATGAGCACCTCTGCCTCCCCTGGTTCCACCTGACGGAAACCGGCAGCCAGCATGCAACCGGCCATGTGTTCGGAATCCACCTGATTCTTGGCACAGCCCAGCGAAATAAGAGCAAAGGAAGCGTTCATGCGCGCATTATACCCGCGAAGTCCCGCCGAATCAAGGCTTTTTCATCATGAGCCCGCCCGCCAGAACACCGCCGCCGATGATGCAGCCAAAAGCGCCGATAAAAGTGAAAATGGCACCTATACCGGGACCTTTATCACACATACGCATCTCTGCAGGAGCCCCGGGCAGATACATGATTTCCACCTGGTGCCCGACTGGAAGATTCAGCTCCGTGCTCCCCGTGTCGGATTCCACCAGATGCACCGTCCCCGCGGCATCCTGATACTGCAGCAGGGGATAATAAACGTAGTACACACGGGATGCACCGCGCTCTCCCACATGAATGGAGACACCGCTATTCCGGTGTCGGCGGCGGTGGTGGCTATTTTCGTGTTTCCGTTCCTCCGCGCGCACGCTGACCACGGTAGCCGTTGTCCGCACGGCTTCCCGCTCAAACGCAGCATCCTGCACCAGAAACCAGATACCCAGGCTCAAAAACAAGGTGCATACACCCAGGAAAAGCGCCCCCACGGCAATCATCACACCGCGGCTGGCATTCGTGGGTACGGCGTTTCCCCAGGAATCCGTTTCCGTGGGCAGGCCAGCCCATGCAGGAGGCTGCGCCGCAGGCAGGGGCTGGGCAGCAGGCGTTAATTCCACCTGCCGGGCAATCATCTGCGCCACTTTATCCACCTCGGGCACATCAATGAAGCCCACCGGGCTCGGCCCGCGGTGAATCCTGCGCCCCAGCTGCCAGCGCTGCTCATAGGCAAAGACAATATCGCCATAGCCCTCGCTGCGGCGCTGCACCTCCCTGACCGGGTCCGGGTGCAGCGGGTAGGCCACCGTGCGCTCGCCAAACGGAACTTTCGCTTCAAGCACCAGCACCCGCCTGTCCGTGAGCAGGTACACCGTGCGCTCACGGCTGCGGCGGTGCAGCTTCGGCGACATCAGCAGGTACCCGCCCAGCAGGCAGACCGGCAGCGCGGCCGGCAACAGCAGCCACCCCGCCCATTGCGCCTGCCAGAGCATTTGAACCATGATACCCAGCAGAACGCATCCGCTGATGCGGCGGAACCACGCATCCACCACATCCATCTCCACCCGCGGTTTAGCCACCAGCAGCACGCGTTCCCCCGCCTGCAAAGCCGCCTTGCAGCGTTTTTCCTCCTCTGGGGAAAAATCCGTCTTCTCCATACTATCCTATATCTCAGGAGCAAAGGCCCCATCCGTGTATTTCAGTCTGTTCACAGAAGGCGATGATTCGGCAGACTCCAGCCGCAAGCCCTGCCCCGTAGGAGAATCCGGCGGCAACGCCTGCCCGACCAGCATACCGTTCCACCACACGTAGTACCCCTTGGGGCGGTTGCCGTCCATTCCAGGATGCCACACCAGGCGAAGAACCCCGGTCTCCCTGGCAGCAAGACAATACAGGGGCTTATCCCCCCAGCAGATTTTGTGGTCAGAGAGTCTCAACTGACTGCTCCCGGCTTCATCGCCGATCTTGACGACCAATTCCCCCTTGCCCGCGCTGGAAGAAAACTCTACGCTATAGCCCCGTTCAGAAGAAAACGGCTTCTTGAGGACAACCGTCTTCTCCCGGAGGCGGAGCTTCTTTGCCGGCTTCTTCCAGTCGGTCGCAGCAGCACGCTCCAGCCCCGCCGTGCGGCCGGGAAGCCCCATGGCAGCAGCCAGGTTACCGGCAATAATCATCGACCCCTGTTCGTTCGGGTGCAAGCCATCGCGCCCGGGCTTGTTCGACATGGAATCCGGCCAGCTGAACGGAACCTTGTGCGTTAAGTCCACCAGGCCCTTATTCACCTCCACATACTTCAATTTCCGGCCATGGGCTTCGGCGTACTTCTTCACCCAGTCTTTCAGCAGCGCATTATACTGCTGCACGGTCAGGTGGCGTTCGGGTTCGTTGTTGTTGGCATGATTTCCCCAGCAGGGTACAGCCATGATGTAGAGGATATCACTTTCATCCTTGAGCAAATCGGCAGCAATGCGCCCCATGTTGCCCCAGTCCTTACCGGGTTTCCAGGCATAAGCGCCCCCTTTCTCCGAGACCGTGCCACCCAGCATGTTCTGCATCTTGGTGGCAAACTCCTTCGGGGTGTATCCCTTGTCTGAAAGCAGGTCGTTCGTGCCCATGAGGCAGCAGAAGGTATCGCAGTTGAACGTGGCGGAGGCTGACTTCGTGGAATGTCCGCCGTAATTCACCCCCGTCATGCCGGCGTTCGAGCCGGAAATGATGTTATGCGTGCGCCCGGAGGACTGCGCCAGATGCACGTTCGGGAATGCCACACCGGCATAAGCCTCGGCGGCATCGCTGGTGCTCAGCGCGGTATATCCTGCCGTGTAGCCGCTTCGCGGGCCTACAATCTGCGCTTCTACGCCGTTATCCACCAGCATCTTGAACAACTGCCAGCGCCAGGTCTGGTCATTCACACCATGCGTAATCGAATCACCGCAGAACATGATGCGCCCCAGGGAGTTTTCCTGCGTCCGGGCAAAAGGCTTCGTGTAATCCTCCGGTTCCTTGTAATCAGAGGTGTTCAGAGTAGACGCAGCCTTGATACCCACCGCCGTCACGTAGTTGGTATTCACCGTATAGGCGTGCGTGGTATCAAAGGGCTGCTGGGTCTTGAGATTGGGAGCCTGGAGAAGCACCTCTCCGCCACAACGCACGGTGAGCCCCTGCTTCGGGTTGATGCTCAGCAGCAGCCGGACCTTTCCCTCCCGGGCATGAGCCTTCAGTGTATCATAATTCACCACACCATCCCTGCTCCAAGGCTGGTCTCCCCAGTAACAGGTGAGATGTCTGGCTGTATCCGCCAGCCCATACACCAGTTTACGCCCGCCGGGCATGCTCATCTCCCATGTGACCATGGGGCCCTGCTTGTAGTCATTCGAACCCAGGTAACTCTCCAACGCCGCCAGATCAAGCTCGATTTCCAGCTCACTCACAGCCGGGGTTTCCACGGCAAAGCGTCCGGCGCCATCATAAATCACCTTGTTCTGCGTATCGCAGAACTTGTCCTTCATATTGGTGTAGTCAGCAGCGCCGGCACTCATGGCCAGAGCAAGCAGCAGGCTTATCGTCAGATTCTTCTTCATTTTTCAATTTCAGGTGTAAAATAATAACCAACGCCGCGTTCAGTCCCAATGCAAGCGGAGTAATCCCCCAGTTTCTGGCGCAGCCGTTTCACATGCGTATCCAGCGCACGGCTCTGGGTCGTGTCGGCATATCCAAAAAGGATGTTCTGCAACTCGCCGCGCTCCTGCACCTTGCCTGGGTGTTCCATCAGATAGGCCAGCAGCTTGAATTCTGCCGTTGTCAGCTCCAGCGGAGCACCGTCCAGAGTGGCAGCCAGGGTATTCTTATCCAGTACCATCCTGCCCCCCCGCACCACCAGCTGCGCAGCCCCGGCTTTTGCCCGGTTCAGCACATTCCGTACCCGGAGCACCAGTTCCTTCGGGCTGAACGGCTTGGTCACGTAATCATCTGCCCCCAGGCTCAGCCCCTCCAGGCGGTCCTCCAGCTCACCCCGGGCCGTCATGAAAATCACCGGGATGCCGCGCGTCATCTCATTCTCTTTCATGGCGCGGAAAATCTGCATACCATCCATGCCCGGCAGCATCACATCCAGAATCACCAGATCCGGGCACTGGCGCTGAATCTGCCCCCAGCCCTCGCTGCCGTGGTGCACCAGCCCGCACTCCCAGCCCTGGCGTTCCAGGTTGAACGCCACCAGCTCGGCAATATCCACATCGTCTTCGACCACCAGCACATTCATACCCTATCATTCTAGCATCATATCCACCCCGATGGGAAGCTCTTTTTTAGCAGGGAACTCAAAATACGTTTTTAGCAGAACCCAACGGCAGGTGCATCATATCCTCATGGACCAGGAACAAATCAAGGAAGCAGAGCAGAAAGTGGAGCAATGGCTGGCAGACAAACACCACCGCAGATGCATGAAAGCCGCCATCTGCGCGGCCAACGGGGTCATTCTCATGGGCCTCACCGCCGGGCTTGCCATTCTCTGGATAAATGAATTGCGGCGTGCCAACGGCAAGTGCCATTGCAGCAAAGACTGCTCCCCGCAATGAAACACCCGCAAAAGCCCTGCACGCTGACACGTGCAGGGCTTTTTGCGCTTGAACCACGGCAGCCGGCGGCGTAGAATGAGGAGCATACACACACACTATGGAAAACGGTAGAATTACACTCGTCGGCATTGGCTGCGGTTCCCGCACGCGTACATACATGAAACTGGCCATGGAATACCCGGATAAGTTCCGGATTGTGGCCGCAGCAGACCCGGTCACCTGCCGCGCCGAACAGGTGCGGGATTTCGCGCCGGAGGCAGAGCGCAGCTCGATTCGTCTCTTTGCGAATGCAGATGAATTGCTCAGCCAGCCGAAAATGGCCGATGTAGCCATCATCGGCACACAGGATGACTACCACTTCGAGCCCGCCCGGCGCGCGCTGGAGCTGGGGTATGACCTGCTGCTGGAGAAACCGATTTCCAAAACCCTGCGCGAAGCCCTGGAACTGCGTGACCTGGCCGAAAAGCTGGGACGCCGCGTAGCCATCTGCCACGTGCTGCGCTACACCCCGTTCTACAACACCATCCGCAACATCATCCGCAGCGGCGAACTGGGCGAAATCATGACCTTCAACGCCAACGAAGGCGTAGGCGCATGGCATTTCGGCCATTCCTTCGTGCGCGGCCACTGGGGCAACAGCTCCAAATCCACCCCCATGATTGTGGCCAAGTGCTGCCACGATATGGATATCCTCCACTGGCTGCTCAACCGCCCCTGCGAACAGGTTTCCAGCTTCGGCGAGCTCTCCTTCTTCCGCAAGGAAACCCTTACCGAGCCCCGCCCTGCCCGCTGCACCGACTGGACCACCCCCATCGGCGAAGACCCGTGGGATGCCCGCAAATACATCACCGATGAATCCTGCCGCCGCTGGCTCAAGATGGTGATGGACGGCGTGGATGATGCCACGCCGGAGCAGATTACCGAATGGCTCAAGTCTTCCCAGTGGGGGCGAGACGCCTTCCAGTGCGAAGACAATGACCAGCCAGACCACCTGGTAGCCATCCTCCGCTACATGGGCGGCATCACCGGCACTTTCACCATGACCGCGTTCGAGGAAGGCCGCCACATCGAAATCTACGGCACCAGGGCAAAACTCCGCGCCGGCGCGTTCTACAAGGAAAACGGCCCGGGTGAAATCACCATTACCGAGCACTTCTCCAAGAAGATGCGCAAGGTGGAAATCGAGGAGGCTGCCGGCGGCTATGTCGGCCACGGCGGTGGCGACTGGGGGCTGGTGAGCAACCTGTACAACGATATGCGGGTGGTGGAGGACACCGCCCTCATGACCACCCCCATCCAGGCAAGCGCCCACTCCCACGTGATTGCCTTTGCCGTGGAACACGCCCGCCGCACCGGCGAGGTGGTCGACATCAAGGAATTTGAACGACGTGTGCTCGCAGGCGAGCTGAATTATTGAATACAGACGCCGCTCGGCTAACGGCAGAAAGCCCTGCACATGGTCAACATGTGCAGGGCTTTCTTTCTATCATCGACGCAAT
>JAFYRS010000137.1 GCA_017546845.1 Akkermansia sp. | reverse complement strand
GTTCCCGGGTTTCAAATCCCTCACCATGGCATTACAGATTACAGACAGCAGCTTCGCGGCGGAGGTTCTCGAAAGCCCCGTGCCGGTTCTGGTGGATTTCTGGGCTCCCTGGTGTGGTCCCTGCAAGATGATTTCCCCCATTGTGGATCAGATTGCGGTGGAACTTGCCGGGCAGGCCAAGGTCTGCAAGGTGAATGTGGATGAAGACTCCACCCAGGAGCTCTGCAACCGCTACAACATCCGCTCTATTCCCACGCTCATGTTCTTCCGCGGCGGGGAATTGGTTGATACGGTGGTGGGCGCTACTTCCAAAGAAAACCTGGTGGCACGCCTGCGAGCCTGCATGTAACGCATCTGCCACCGCATGAATATCTGAAAACAAGCAGCACCGCCGGTGGGTTGTCCCCCTGGCGGTGCTTTCTGCAACTCAACAACAACGAACAACAAACATCTCTGGCACTCAAAGACGTAACTGAGAGCACGTTTGAGGCAGAAGTCCTCAATTCCCCCGTACCCGTTCTGGTGGATTTCTGGGCCACCTGGTGTGGTACCTGCAAAATGATGATGCCCGCCGTAGAGCAGGTGGGCACCGCCCTTGGCGCCGAAGCCAAGGTGGTCAAGGTGGATGCCGGCCAGCCCGCCGGTCAGGCCATCGCCGTGCGTTATGGCGTGCGTTCCCTGCCTACCTTCATCATTTTCAAGGGTGGTGAGGCGGTTACCACCATTACCGGCATGACCACCAAGGACAAGCTTATTGCTGCCATCAAGGCTGCCTGATACTGGCTTGACAGGATGATTTCAGCTCCTTGCCGCTGAGACGGTAAGGAGCTTTTTCTTGCCTGGAGGGGTAGAATCTGTTAGAATCTCGCGCATGAAGACAACGACATTGATTGCCGCTGTAAGCATGCTGTTCCCGCTGGTGCAGGCCGCCGTGCCTGCTCATTTCTCTGACCGCGCCAAGGAAATCCTGGCCGATTCCGTGGCGGTTCAGCCTGCAGAACACCCGCTCAATATCGTCTATTTCCTCGGAAATGACAATGAGCCTGCCGCCGATTACGAACGCCGCCTGAGCGAAATCATGCACTATGTGCAGCAGTTCTACGCTAAGGAAATGACCCGCAATGGCTATCCGAACCGCAGCTTCGGCATGCAGATGCTGGAGAACGGGAACGTGAAGCTCCACCTTGTGCGCGGTAAGCGCCCGCACCGCGAATACGCCTACGGCACCGGCCATGGCAAGTGCCTGGAAGAAATCCGCGAGTATGCTGCCGCTCATGCCAACACCATCTGCAGTGACCACCTCCTCGTCATCATGCCCACGTTCCATGATGAGGAATACAACGACCTGCAGCCCGGCGGCGTGCCGTTCTATGGCCTGGGGCGCAACTGCTTTGCGTTGGACTACGCTCACTTCGATCTGCGCCACCTGGGCCAGAACACGCACGAGGGCCGTCTGCTCACCAAGTGGCTCGGTGGTCTGGCCCACGAGCTGGGGCACGGCCTCAACCTGCCGCACAACGAAGGCACAGTGACCGATATGGCCGCCATGGGTACCCCGCTCATGGGCGCAGGTAACTACACCCTGGGTATGAAGCCCACGTACCTCACGCAGAACTCTGCCATGCTGCTCGACCGCTGCCAGGTGTTCGCTCCCGCGGGGGATAAGACGGCTTTCTACGCGGAATGCCCCCGCCCGGAGGTGCAGGCCGCCTCGTTGCGCTACACCGGCACGGCGTTGGAACTCACCGTGCGCTGCAATAACACCACCCATGTGACGGCCCTGGTGCAGGCACCGCCCTATGCGGTGAACCAGGATTACGAAGCCGTGGCCTTCTGTGCCACCCCTGAGGCCGCGGCCGATGCTGCGGGCTACCGCACATACACCCTTACCATGCCTCTCAGCGAGCTCACCGCCCGCCAGAACACCGGCAAGGGAGAGCAGGGCATCGATGTGCTCTTTACCCAGCCGAACGGCCTGCGCTACCGCTGGCGTACCACCTATGATTCTGCCTCGCTGAAACCTGGTGATGAGATTCCGCTCTCCAAGCCGGAATCCATGTGGCAGGGATATTAAACAGAAGGGCTCCGGAAGGAGCCCTCTTTAATTAATCACTAATCATTAATCATTTTGCCGTTCCTCTGGGTTGCTGCTGCGTGATGCAGTGGATGGCGCCGCCCTCAATGACCAGGCGGCGGGCATCAATGCCCACTACACGGCGGCCGGGGAAGGCCTCGCGCAGGATTCCCAGCGCGCGGTCATCCTCACGCTCCTGCATGAAAATGGGCACAATCACGCTGCCGTTGCATATCAGGAAATTGGCATAGCTGGCCGGCAGCTGCTCCAGTCGCCAGTCCTGCGCCACCAGCGGCTGCGGCATGGGCAGGGGAATCACCTCCACCCGGTGGCCGGAGGGCGTGCGCAAATCCTGCAGACGCTCATTGTTTTCCGCCAGCGCGCGGTAGTGGGGCGAGTGGGAATCCGGCTCCACAATGGAAACCACCGCCTCCGGGTTCACAAAGCGCACCATGTCGTCAATGTGGCCATCGGTATCATCGCCCTCAATGCCGCTGCCCAGCCAGAACACATGCGTGGTGCCCAGCAGGCGGTGCATCTCTGCCTCAATATCCGCCTTGGAGCAGCCCGGGTTGCGGTTCGGATTCAAGAGAACCGCCTCTGTCGTCAGCACCAGCCCTTCGCCGTTGCCCTCAATGGCACCGCCCTCCAGAATAATATCGCTGCGCAGCTGGGGCATGCCCAGGCTCTCTGCAATGCGCGCCGGTACCTCATTGTCCAGATTCCACGGCGCAAACTTGCCGCCCCAGGCGTTGAAGGTCCAGTTCGCCAGCTGCATGCCGCCATCCGCCCGCTTCGTGAAAATAGGGCCGTGGTCGCGGCACCACGCATCATTCGTCGGGTGGTCAAACAGACGGAAACGCTGCACCCCGCGGGCGCGCAGCAGCTTCTCAATCCCCGCATGCAGCGGTGCTGCTGCGTTGATGCGCACCTCTGCCTCCTGAGCAATGGCTGCAGCCAGCTCGGCATAGCGCCCGTGCAGCTCCTGCAGCCCGCCCTGCCACAAATCATCCCGGTGCGGCCAGGAAAGCCACACAGCCTCCTGCTGCTCCCACTCTGCGGGCCAGCGCAGCTCCGTTCCCTGCATAGGTTCTGTGCTCATCGTGTTAATTCTGTGAATCAAGAAGTTCGTAGGGCGCGTTCAGCAGCGTGCTCACCGGGGTCAGACCATCAAATTGTTCGCGTTTGTCGCCCTCCTGTTTGCCGAATACCCCCACCTCAATCAGGTTGTACACCAGGTCGCCCACGTGGGTCGATTCCGTAATCCCCCATTGCTCCATCACGGCCAGCGCCAGCGGACCATATTCCTCCAGCGCGTAGGCACAGAAGCCGAAATACAACTCCTCTGCGGACAGATGCGGATTCTCAGCAGGCTTGCGGCACTTTTCCACCGTGGCATCCAGCGCGGCGCGGATAAAGAAATACGCATCGGCCGGGTAATCCTCCGTTTTATCCAAAATTTGCTCTACTGCATCCTCAAAGCTCTGGGACATGACCCCATGCTACCATGTAGCCGCCCGCTACGCAATAGCAAATAACTGCATATTCGCTTGCCAGCAAAAGGCAATTGGTATAGAATACGCCGCGTATGAACGCGCAGCCTCGCCTTTCCCTCAGCCGCCCGCTCGTGGTGGGTTCTGTTTCCTCAGCCGATGCCTGGCAGGCAGCCTGTGCGGCGGAAACGCTGCCCTGCGATGTGGTGGAACTTCGCGTGGACGGCCTGCCGGCAGAAACCGATTGGGCCGCGCTGGCGCAGATGCGCTGCTGCCGCCCGGTGCTCGTTACCGTGCGCCACGAAAGTGAGGGTGGACTGCGCCCCATGGACGCCGCTGAGCGCATTGCCATTGCCCGTGCATTGCTTCCCCTGGCCGCCGCACTGGACTGGGAGATAGCGCGCCTGGAAGAAGCCGCAGAGTTGCTGGCAGAAGCCCGCGCTGCCGGGGTGGTCACCATTGCCTCTGCCCACGATTTTGAAAAAACGCCCACGCTGGAATCCCTGCAGGAAAAAGAGCAGCGCGCCCGCTCCCTGGGGGCTGATGTTGCCAAATTTGCCTTCCGCCTGCACCGCGCGGAGGACATGATGGTGGGCGTGGAACTGCTGCGCCGCGCCTCCGGCACCACCACCGTCATGGGCATGGGCGACCTGGGTGCCGTCAGCCGTCTCCTCTACGCGCAGCACGGCGCCTGCCTGGTCTACGGCTACCTGGGCGATACGCCCACTGCCCCCGGACAATGGTCTGCCGCCCTCTGCCGCCGCTCGCTGGATGCCCTGGGCTGCTGAAGCTGCCCGGCATCATTGCCGCCGCCCCTCATCGGATACCCAGATAACGCCAGGGCGTGAACCCGCGGGAAGTCGTCAGCGTTTCGCGCCTGTAAATAATCTCAAAACAACGCCATTCCGGGTCGCCCGCCGCCTCAATGGCGCGGTAGCGGGTGTGGTCGGTATCCTCCCAGCGCACAAAAAGCTGCACATGCTCACCCGGACGCAGGATAATATCGCCGGGACGCAGCTCATCCAGACTCCCCAGCGGCTTACAGATGCCGGGCAGCTCGCGGGTGGAATAAGGACGCGGCAGCCCCCAGCAGCGCGATACCAGCCCGGAACAATCAATCCCCGCCGCATAACGGCTCACCGCATCATCGCCCCCGCGCACCTTGTCCGCAGACGCATAATCGCCCGCGAACACCATCGGCTCCGTAGCCAGACGCTCCAGAAACTGCTCCGGCGTATCAAAACCGCCCCACTTGTAAGGCATGCCCACGTTCTTCCCCGGCTTCCACCAGAAACCCGGCTTCTGCTGCGTTGCCGAAAGTGCATCCGGCGTATCCACCCGCAGACCATCCGGCGCCGTGCCATGCAGCACATGCTGCTTCTTCCCCTCCCACACCAGGGATGTGTAAGCGCGGGCATGAGAAAGCACCTCGGCGCGCGAAATCGTCGCACCGTCCGGTCCCGTACTGCGGCAGCTGCTCAGCATCAGCAGACCCGCCGCCAGCAGGATAAAGAAAAAGCCTTCGCGCCTCATTGCCATCACAGCAGAGTGAGAATCAGCATCACGCCCACAATCAGCATCTTTGCCAGCACCCCGGCCAGCAGACCCAGCGTGGCACCCAGACCCGATTTGGCAGAGTCCTTGGCATTCTTCTTCTGGAAATGCAGCTCTGCCACAAAAGCTCCCAGGAACGGCCCAATGATGATACCGAAGGGGAACACAAAGAATGCCCCCACGAAAAGACCAATCATGCTGCCCCAGAACGCCTGCTTGCTGCCGCCGAACTTGCGGGCTCCCAGCGCCGTGGTGATATTGTCCACCAGCGTACCGAACACCGCTAACGCCAGCATCAGAACCCAGAACCACCAGGCCGGGTACGGAGCGCCAGCCGCCACGGCATAGCACACACTACCACCCAGCGCCACAAAGCACCCCGGATACGGCAGCACAGCCCCTGCAAAACCAGCAATGAACAACACCGCCGCCGCCACATACAGACAAGCTGCCGTGAAATCCAGACCCGCAAACCAATTACCCAACTCCCCCAGCATAATTATTCACTAATCCCTATTCACTGTCCCAGGTTCGCCTCGCGGATGCCGGCGCGTTTGCGGGCCGTGGCCTCCAGAATGCGCTTGCGCATGCGGATGAAGTGCGGCGTGGCCTCCACCAGCTCATCCGGCTCAATGTATTCAATAGCGCGCTCCAGCGAGAACACGCGGGGCGGGGTGAGCTGAATGGAATCGTTCTTGGTGGCCGAGCGGTGGTTCGTGAGGTGCTTCTCGCGGGTCGGGTTCACCGGAATATCAATATCCTTCGGGTTCTCGCCCACAATCATACCCTCGTAAACCTCATCACCGGGGGCAATGAATAGCGTGCCGCGCTCCTCCATCGCCTGCAGCGCGTAGGGGCGGGCAATGCCATTCTCCATCGAAATCAGCGTACTCGTCTGGCGGGTCGTAATCTCACCTGCGTAGGGCGCATACTCCTTGAACAAGTGGGAGAAAATACCGTGGCCACTCGTCAGGTTCACCAGCTCGAACTCGAAACCAATCAGACCTCGTGTCGGAATCGTCGCCTGAATCGTCGTGCGGCCGTTACCGCTCGCCTCCATATTCTCCAGAATACCGCGGCGGTTGCCCAGAATACGTACCGTACCATTCGCGCACTCATCCGGCACTTCGATGAACACCGTCTCAAACGGCTCACAGTTCACACCGTCAATTTCGCGCACAATCACCTTGGGGCGGGAGACGAGTACTTCGTAGTTTTCGCGGCGCATCTGCTCCACCAGAATCGCAATCTGCATCGTACCGCGGGCAGACACGCTGAACACACCCGCCAGGTCCGTATCTTCCACCTTGATGGAAATATTCGTGCGCATCTCGCGCATCAGGCGGTCGCGGATTACGCGGCTCGTCACATTCTTGCCATCGCGGCCACCCAGCGGGCCGTCATTGATACTGAACTCCATCTGCACCGTTGGCGGCTCAATCGTCACAAAGGGCAGGGGGTCGGCCTCCGGGTCAGCCGTCAGCGTCTGGCCAATATCCACATCCTCGAAACCCGAAAGCCCGATAATATTGCCCGCCTCGCCCACGGTCGAGTCCGTTGTCTGCAAACCGCTGTACTCAAAAAGCTTCGTCACCTTGGCCTGCACACGGCTGCCATCCTGGCGCAGCAGATACAGCGTATCGCCCTTCTGCACACGGCCGCTCGTAATGCGACCCACCGCCACACGGCCCACATAATCATCCCAATCAATATTGGAAATCAGCATCTTGAACGGCTTATCCGGGTCCGCATCCTGCGGGGCGGGAATATGCTTCACAATCTGGTGCAGCAGCGGCGTGCAATCCACCGGCGCCTCACCCTCCGGGCTGTTCATGAAATAACCATCGCGGGCAGAACCATACACAAACGGCGCCTCAAACTGCTCCTCCGTCGCATTCAGATCCAGCAGCAACTCCAGCACCTGGTCATGCACCTTCATTGGGTCGGCATGCGGGCGGTCAATCTTATTGATGACCACAATCGGCAGCAGCCCCTCCTCCAGCGCCTTACGCAGCACAAAACGCGTCTGCGCCTGCGGCCCCTCGTAAGCATCCACCACCAGAATCACGCCATCCACCATCTTCATCACACGCTCCACCTCAGCACCGAAATCCGCGTGCCCCGGCGTATCCACAATGTTAATCGTGTAATCATTCCAGTGAATCGACGTATTCTTCGCCTTAATCGTGATACCCTTCTCGCGCTCCAGATCCATCGAATCCATGGCGCGCTCCTGCACCTCCTGATTCTCGCGGTAAGTACCACCAGCCTTGAGCAGCTGGTCTACCAGTGTCGTCTTACCATGGTCAACGTGGGCGATAATAGCCAGATTGCGGAATTTGCTCGGGTCACTCATAACAAAAAATATACCTTGCCGCCACATACTGCGGCTGCGCCGCAGAGTCTAGCACACTCAATGCGCTTTGAAAAGTGCAAAATGAGAGGCAGGAATTCATTGCAGCCGCAAAACGGGCTGGAATCACTTCGGCTGACCTGCGCCAGACGCGCTATTGCTCCTCACGTCAGCAACACAATCAACGCCAGTCCACTCGCCGCCCCTAGCGCAAGCAGACTCCATCCCAGCCAGCGAAAAGCCCCTGCAGCTCCCAGCCATTCCTCATGAATGCCCAGCGTCAGCATTGAGGCCACAAATGCCACAACCAGGAAAAACGTCAACATATGGATAATATAGCATCTCCCTGCCCGGAGAGCAAGCCCAACCGTTAAACTAACCGCTTGCCTATCAGAAAGAGGCGCATAAAATAAAGAGCACCATGAGCACCCTTCGACTCCTCATCATCACCGCCGCCCTGCTGGGGCTTGCCGCCTGCAGCTTCAACGCCAGCATCACCCCGCCATCGTTCGGCGAAAAACAGCATTCCGCCAACTGAAGACCACCTGCCGCTCACTCACCCCCGTATCCGGCGGCGGGGCAGCCATCGCGCACACAACACCAGCCCTGCAATCCCTGCCATAACCGAAAGCCCTAAGCGCCCCAGAATCTCCATCTGCAGAGCAGGGGTGCGATAAAGGCGGTACATATTCCGCAACCCCTCCTCGGAATCATCCAGCGCATACGCATTGCTGTACAGCTCTGTCTCATACAGGAACACCGATAATCTGCCCTCCCGCAGCTCACCGGAATACACCACCTCCGTATCCTGGGGAAGCACCGAAAACACATAGACATACACACCCCCATCCGGGGCGCGCAGCCTCAGCCTGTTTCCCTGCATCCCCAGCACGCACCACCCCTCCGCCGGGTGTACCATATCCGCCGTCAGCTCCAGCGGCACGCACAGCCGCTGCAAATAAATCTCCAGATGGCGGCAAAAGGACCTGCCGGAGTTTTCCAGCACGTGTCCCCCCAGGCTCACCCGGGCGGGCATATAACCCTCCACATCGTGTGCGAAATCAGGCTTCTCCGCGGGCGACTCCTCTACCTCCACCCGCAGCAGCGGCGCCACCACCGAAACACCCGAGACCGGATGCACCGCAGGCATCGCGCCGCTCAACTGCCCATGGCAAATCTCCCACTCCCCCGAACGCGGGAACACCAGAACAAGCAACACCACCCATACACAGACAAAAAGCCCGAACTTCACCTTCTCCAACGCCATACCCTCAACCTCCCCCTAATCACTCTCCTTCAGCCACCGGCTGAAGGCTTCCGCCCACTTCAGCGAAATACCCGGCAGCTCTGCCAGCTCCTCTGCGCTGCGGGCGCGGATGCCCGGCACCGTGTGAAAACGCGCCAGCAGCAACTCCTTGCGGCGCGGCGTCATCCCCGGATACGCATCCAGCCTGCTCTCCCGCACGCGCTTGCGCACCAGCAGCTCATTGTAATTATTCGCAAAGCGGTGCGCCTCATCGCGCAAACGCTGCAGCAGGCGCAGCGCCCCGCACTCGTGGCTCAGCACCAGCGGCTCCGCCTGCCCCGGCAGAAAAATCTCCTCATCGCGCTTGGCCAGACCCACCACAGGCATCTGCTGCAGGCCAATCTCCGCCAGCACCTGCACCGCAATCGCCAGCTGCCCCTTGCCGCCATCCACCACCACCAGGTCCGGCACCTTGATGGGGGCTTTGCCCTGTGCGCCCAGCTCCTTCAACCAGGCATAAGTATCCACCCCGGCGGGCTTATCAAAAAGCGCACTGCTCTCATTCACAATACGCGAATACCGGCGGCGCACCACCTCCAGCATCGACGCAAAATCATTCTGCCCGTCCACCCCCTTGATGCGATACCGGCGGTACGCCACATTATCCGGCCGCCCCTGCGTAAACCGCACCATACTCGCCACAATGTGGTTGCTCGAAAGGTTGGAAATATCAAAACACTCCATCACCGCCGGCGGCTGCGGCATCCCCAGCGCCGCTGCCAGCTCTGCCAGGTCGCGGTCCGGGTCCACCGTGCCCGGCAGGTCC
>JAFYRS010000136.1 GCA_017546845.1 Akkermansia sp. | reverse complement strand
TGCAAAAAGATGCAAAAAGATGCAAAAAGATGCAAAAAGATGCAAAAAGATGCAAAAAGATGCAAAAAGATGCAAAAAGATGCAAGCCGAGGCTTTACATGCGGCTGTGCTGGTGTTATAATAAGGCAATAAGAATAAGATGGTTCTATGATTTTGTCTGACATAGGGAATGGGGAGTCCGATGTGCTGGAGTTTAAGCGTGAATTGCCATCTAAGGACAAAAAGGTGATGAAAACGGTGGTTGCTTTTGCTAACTGCCGGGGTGGGCGCATCATTTTTGGTCTGGATGATAAGACGCAGGAGATCATAGGTGTTCCGGATGCGGAACGCGCTCGCTTGCAGGATAGTGTGACGGATATGATTTCCGATATTTGTGTGCCGCAGATTTTTCCTTCTTATTCCTGGCGTTCTGTAAAGGGGAAATCCCTTTTTGTGGTGGAGGTGCCGCCTTCTTCCCAGACACCGTATTATATCAAGACTGAAGGACTAGAGAAGGGAGTGTATGTACGTGTGGGGGCGACCACGCGCGTGGCTAGTGCTGAAAAAATCCGGGAGCTTCAACTCAAAGGGCAGAATACTACCTTTGATTCCGTTTTTGAACGGGGAGCAGAACCTGTGAACCGCCGGGATGCCGAGCAAGTCTGCCAGATGATTCAGGAGTACCTCGGTGATTCGTCCAAACCAGTTGGAGTGAATCAGCTCGTCAGCTGGGGATTGCTGAAGAGGGAGGCCGGAGAGCTCTATCCGTCGAATGCCTATCGTGTGTTGTCTGGGCGGGGAATTCATTTTGCTGGTATCCAGTGCGCCGTCTTTCAGGGGAATGAAAAGGTGAACTTTCTTGATCGCAAGGAGTTTTTCGGTCCGGCTTGTGAGCAGCTGGAAAACGCCCAGCGTTTTCTTATGCAGTACCTGCGTTGCGCGGCGGTCATTGAATCTACGCGCCGGGATGATGTCTATGAAATTCCAATGAAGGCTTTGCGTGAACTGGTAGCCAATGCTATTCTGCATCGAAATTACCTGGTGCATGCATTTATTCAGATTTCCATTTTTGATAACCGCGTGGAAATAGTTTCCCCGGGGGAGTTATACGACAATCTGACCGTGGAGGAAATGCTTTCCGGGTATTCCCGTCTGCGAAATCCTCTTCTGGCCGATGTGTTCCGTAAGATGAACATCGTAGAGCAATGGGGAACTGGCATTCAGCGCGTCCTGCAGGCTTGTGCGTCTGCGGGGTTGGCTTCACCGGAGGTTACGGTTTCCGGCAATACGGTCAGAATGATGATTGCCAGACCCTCTCTTCCGGGCAAAAGGGAAAGACAGCCCCGCAAACGCCGCCCACACAAGCGGGATGAAGCTCTGCTTGCATTCCTGAAAGCGCATCCCGGGGCACCACTGCGCGAGGCCGCAGATGCCTTCTTCGTAAACGTATCCACCATCAGCCGCTTTGTGCAGGATATGCGCAACGAGGGGCGGCTGTGAGCTTTTCCTCCTGCCACGTGGCTGCAGAAAGCGGAATCAGCGGCGTGCCCGGCGGGCACGCACCTGCTGCAGCAGGGCTTCGGGGTTTTGGAAATTGGCCTCCAGTGCCTTTATCATGTCCGCCTTCATGTGGTCGGGGTAGGAGTTCTGCGCTTCCTTGAGCACATAATCGCGCGCCTTCAGGACCTCCTCCACACTGTCTGCATTGAGCAGCATGATATTCAGACACGGGAACACGACCATATCGCGCTTCAGTTCCATCATGCGCTCCTGGTTGCGCGGGTGAGCCTGCGCAATGAAAGAGTCGAATATCTCCGTCTGGCGCTGGTAATCGCGGTAATGGGCGTTGAGTTGCTCCATGAGTTCGAGCATCTGGGCATCGGCCCTGGCTTGATCCTTCAGCCTCGTGGTATCGTCGGGGTCGTGGTCGTGAATCTCTTTGCGCAGCGCGGCGGCGGCGTGCTTGAAGTTCTTGGGGAAAGTCTGGTACACCTCCATGAGCGCCTGGGCGCGCGCTGTGCCCTGCAGCTGGCGCGCCTCGGTAAGTTGCTTCCCGCGGGCCAGGGCGGTATCCATCAGGGCGGTGGTGCTGGCCACATCGGGCCGGGCGCCAACCCAGCCGCCCAGCACTTCACCCGTGTGGCTCATGCTCACAAAGGTGGGGAACCCGGTCACTTCGTAGCGCCGGCAGAGGTTGCGCCGTTCCTCGCGCACGGTTTCCTCCACCTGTTTGCGGCGGGGTAAATCAATTTCGAGCAGCACAAACTTGTCCCGCGCATAGGCCAGGAACTCCGGGGTGTCGAGCACCTGCTGCTTCATGCGCATGCAGTAGCCGCACCAATCAGACCCGGTGAAATTGGTGAATATGGCTTTGTTTTCTGCTTGAGCCCGGGCTTTGGCCTCTTCAAAATCGGTCATCCATTCACTGGAGAAGGCCGGGCTGATGAGGGCGCACAGGCCTGTGGCGTACAAAATGGTGCGAAAGTGGTGCATATCTACCATGTGTACCACGCCGGGAGCTGTTCGGCAAGGATAAACTTTCTGAATGTGTCACGCAGTTCGTTATGCAGAATGCCGCCTTTTTTCTCGCATTGAGTCAGGTGGTGTGGTATGATGCAGCCATGTACATACAGGACCAGTTGCAGGAGATTAAAGCCAGTATTGCCGCGGCAGAACAGCGCGCCGGACGCCCGGCGGGCAGTGTGAAGCTGCTGGCCGTGAGCAAGACCTTCCCGGTGGAGGATATCATGCAGGCATATAACGATGGTCAGCGTCTCTTCGGTGAAAACCGCCTGCAGGAAGCCATGGGCAAAATGCCGGAAATGCCGGGCGATTGCGAGTGGCACCTCATCGGCCCGCTGCAGCGCAACAAGGTGCGCAAGGCGCTGGAGCAGGGATTCGGGCTGCTGCAGGCGGTGGATTCGCTGCGCCTTGCAGAGGCGGTTTCCCGCATAGCGGGTGAGTTGGGCTGCACCGCCCGCATTCTGCTGGAGGTGAACGTGGATGCCGAGGAAAGCAAGCATGGCTTTACCCCGGCGGAGTTGCTGGAGTCCTGGTCGCAACTGGTGGCGCTGCCGCATTTGGAAATCCGGGGGCTGATGTGCATTCCGGCGCCCACGGAAGACCCGGAGGGCGCCCGCCCGGCATTCCGCGAGCTGCGCCGGCTGGCAGAGCGCCTGCGCGCCTGTGGCCCGCTTCCCCTGCCGGAGCTTTCCATGGGCATGAGCCAGGATTACGCTGTGGCGGTGGAGGAAGGCGCTACCATTGTGCGCGTGGGCTCTGCCATTTTCGGCAAGCGGGACTACAACTGAATGTTGAATTCTGGATGTAGTAAGTAGAATGTATTCAATGCTCTGCGCTGCGCGCAGCAGACGAAGCCCCGGCCTTTAGGCCGGGGGTAGGCCGTAAGCGTTGGTGAATGCGTGTCGACCGCAGGCGTCAGCCAGCCAGGCTCAATACATTCTACATCCAACATTCTACATTCAGAATTGCCACCCGAGTCCGGCGGTAATGATGTGCTGTCCCAGGGTGTCATCGTGCCGGGTGTTGGTGTAAGTGCGGCCGTATTCATACCCCAGCTGGGCATAGAGGCGTTCGCTGCAGCGGATTTTAAGCCCGCCACCAGCGGAGAAGGTGAAGCCGTTGCAGTAGCCGCTTTCTTTGCAGACGGAGGATTTCTCCTTATAATGCCCGAAGGCCCAGCCCGCCTTGCCGCCCAGACACAGGTAAATATCCTCGGTTATTCCCAGGTTCAACGTGTACCCGCCGGTGAGGGGAGCCAGAAAAATATCCTGGTGGCTGCGGTGTTCATGGCGTGTGCGGTGGCCGCTGCCCCATTGCGGGGCTATCTGGAGGCAGAATTCATGCCGGATGCTGGAATCTGCCGGGCTGTAGAGGCTTTGTCCCAGGCGGAAACCCGCGGTATCGGGCGTGTGGGAAGCGCCGATGGCGTAGAGCGCTTCCAGGTGGTTGGTGGGTTGCCAGTCGGCATCGGAGAGCGCCCCCGGCTGAGGCGAGGGCAGGTAATAGGGGGCAGCAGCAGCGCTGCCGGCCAGCAGGCAGAAGCAGAACAGGGTGGTTTTCATAGCACCTCCTACTTAGCACTGCATGCGCGGTTAATCAAGAGGTTAGAACTAACAGTTCTGTGCCTTACACGCCTTTTTTATCATCCCAGAGGGAGAGGTGCAGGCGGTCGCCCAGGCGCACGCCGTGGC
>JAFYRS010000135.1 GCA_017546845.1 Akkermansia sp. | reverse complement strand
GCTTACCCCCGGCTACCATCTTACGCCCACTACCGTGGGCTACGAATTCCGCTCGCTTTGCTCGCTGATAAATTACAATTTACTTCATGCGCGGGGGCTTACCTTAAATCCTGATTCATCTTTCAATCTTTTACGCCGCTTCTGGGACACTCGTGAAAGTGGTGATGGCTTCGTCTCGTGTCTATTCTCATGTGCTGGGGACGCCAGAAATCGGCAGCCTGAGCCGTACGGGGCAGATTAAGATACCGGCTGCGGAGCAGGGAGGGGGTGCTGTGACCCATTTCCAGCTGCAGTTCGGGCAGGTTTTTGAAGTAGGCGGCGTGGTAGCTGGCAAAAGTGTGGCGGCACACATCCGGCACCCATCGGGTGAAACCTGCTGCGCGCCGTAACGCCTTCCATCGGTTGTGCCAGTTGCGGGGAATTCGCAGGCGGATTCCCCGCAACTGAGCCGCTTTGCGCAGGGGAACCACGCGCCCGCCGCCGGTTTTGCTGGTGCGCGGGTGAATCAGCACACGCTTTTCGTTCAGCTGTATATCATCGGGGCGCAGGCGAGCCTCCTCGTTCGGGCGCAAACCGCAGTACAGCATGAGGTGCAGCGAGGTGCGCATGGCGCGGTGCTCCGGCTGCTCAGCGGTTTGCTCCAGTTTTTCTACCTCCTGCAGGGTGAGGGGCACAATCTCCTGCTCCTGTACTCTCGGCATTTCGATGTTGTCCACGGGGTTTGCGTCGCACCAGCCCATGCGCCGCCCATAGGTAAAGATGCTGTGTAGAATCGCGCGCCCTTTGCGGTAGCTGTGGCTGCTGCTGCTGAATGCTTCGCTGAGGATGCGGCGGCAATCATCTGTACTTATTCGGCGCAGGGGCAGGGAGGCTGTGCCTTCGATTCGCAGCATGCGCTTTGTGAAATGCCGCAAATCCCGGCGCGAGGCCGGGCGAAGATGCGACCTGGCAGCCACGCTTTTTTCTACTGCTTCCCCAAAGGAGACTGTGTTCTCCGAATCCCGGATGGCTCGCACGCCTTCGGCTATCATGCGCCGCATAATCTGCAGCATTTCCAGCCTTTCCATGCCGGCGGTTATGCTGCCCAGCTGCTCTGTGGCTTCCAGGGCGAGTCGTGCAACGTCGTTGATATGAAGCGGCAGGTTACTGATGAGTTTGTTTGCTGTTTTCATGGTTAGATGGGGTGTTGGGTGTGCATTTGAAGGGCTGGATGTCAAGCTGTTAGTTTTCATCCTTCCGTAACTATTCATCTACATACACATAGAATTAGTGAAAAACAACGAGAATAAAAGGGTAGGTGCATCTTTTCGCACACATAGGGTCATCCAGCCCTTCAAATGCATAATCAATGAATGCCCGTTACCCTGAGCCCAAATGAAATACGCGCGCGTGCGGCGAAGTTTGCAGAATTATATAAGAATGCCGAACGCGAAGAAGCGGAGGCCCAATCCTTCCAGGCAGATTTTCTCCATGTGCTCGGTATTGACCGCCGCCGCGTGGCTGTTTTCGAGAAAAAGGTTAAGTGCATGGATGGCGGCAGAGGTTACATTGACCTCTTCTGGCCGGGACATATTCTCGTTGAAATGAAGTCTCGCGGTAAGGACCGCAAGGCTGCGTATGAGCAGGCCCGGCGATACGCGCTTTCGCTTAAGCCGGGGGAAATGCCCCGTCTCATCCTTATCTGTGACTTTCAGACCTGGGATGTCTACGACCTTGAGAACGGCGCGGCCTGCACCACGTTTACCCTGGAGCAGCTGCCGGAATATATTCACCTGTTCCATTTTCTGGCGGGGTATGAGCGGCGGCAGTATGTAGAGGAAGACCCCGTCAACATCAAGGCTGCAGAGCTCATGGGCGAACTCCACGACCGTCTCAAAGCCATCGGCTACACCGGGCATGTGCTGGAAGTCTACCTCGTGCGCCTGCTGTTCTGCCTGTTTGCCGATGATACGGGCATTTTCGAGCGCGACCACTTCCTCAACTACCTGCGCGACTGCACCGCGGAGGATGGCCGTGACCTTGCCCCGCTGCTGGCCGAGCTCTTTCAGGTGCTCAACACCCCGGTGGAACAACGCTTCTGCACGCGCAATGCCCTGCTGCTGGCTCTGCCGTATGTGAATGGCGGCCTTTTTGCTGAATTTCTGCCCATGCCGGCGTTTGATGCAGAGATGCGGCAGATTCTGCTCGATTGCTGCACGCTGGATTGGGGTAAGATTTCTCCCGCCATCTTCGGCTCCATGTTCCAGAGCGTGATGAAGCCGGAGGAACGCCGCTCCCTGGGTGCTCATTACACCAGCGAGCGCAACATTCTCAAACTCATCAATCCGCTTTTCATGGATGCCCTGCGCGAGGAATTCGCCCGCATCTGTGCCGACCGTTCCACCCGCCGCCAGAAAAATCTGGAGGAATTCCACAACAAGCTGGCCGCTTTGAACTTCCTCGACCCCGCCTGCGGCTGCGGCAACTTCCTCGTCATTGCCTACCGCGAGCTCCGCCAGCTGGAACTGGAAGTCATCCGCCAGCTGGAATCCTCGGGCCAGATGTTCCTGGATATTTCAGAGCTCTGCAAAGTAAGCGTCGACCAGTTCTACGGTATCGAAATCGAGGAATTCCCCGCCCAGATTGCCCAGGTCGCCATGTGGCTCATGGACCACCAGATGAATATCGAGGTCGGCAGCCACTTCGGACGCTATTTCGCCCGCATCCCCCTCAAAGCCTCCGCCACTATCGTCTGCGCGAATGCTCTGCGCATCGACTGGGAAACCGTCGTGCCGAAGGAGAAACTGAGCTATATCATGGGCAACCCTCCGTTTGTGGGGTATTATCTTCAAGATGCAGACCAAAAGTATGATGTCCGGAATCTGTTTGAAGGCAATAAAAACGCAGGAGTGTTGGATTATGTGTGTTGTTGGTTTAAGAAAGCTCGTTTGTTGATGCAAGGTAGTGCTATAAAGGTTGCGTTTGTTGCTACCAATTCAATTACACAGGGAGAGCAAGTTCCTGTATTGTGGAAAGAAATTCTGACTGATAAGTGTAAAATATCATTTGCTTACCGTACTTTTAAGTGGGAAAATGAGGCAAAAGGAAAGGCTGCCGTTCATTGTGTTATCGTGGGGCTTGATGCCGGTGATGAAAATCGTGAGAGACTATTGATTGATGAAGCGGGGAAATGCCAAAGAGTGCCTTGTATTAACGCATATCTACTTGCTGCTACAGACGTTTTTATAGAAAGTAGGTCTAAGCCTATATGTGATGTTACCCCTATAGTTTATGGGAATAAGCCAACGGATGGTGGATATTTGTTCTTTTCGCCAGAGGAGATGTCGGATTTCTTACAGCAACATCCAGAAGCCGGGAGATTTTTTCGGCAAGTGTACGGGGCAAAGGAGTTTATAAACGGCACACATAGATATTGCCTGTGGTTGCACAATATTTCGCCTTCAGCATACAAGATGTATGCTGAGATAACGGATAGAATCCGTCGTGTGCATGATTTTCGTATAGCAAGCACAAAGCAAATGACGAGAGATAGTGCACAAACTCCGATGCTCTTTCAGGAGATTCGTCATAATGATAAGGAATACATCATTGTTCCCCGGCATTCTTCAGAAAACAGAAAGTATATTCCTATGGGGTTTGTAAATAAGGACTGCATTGCTACAGATGCAGTCCAGATTATTCCCGATGCCACTCTTTATCAATTCGGTGTATTAACCTCCACCATGCACATGGCGTGGACACGAACGGTATGCGGTAGACTTGAGATGCGCTACCGTTACTCCAACAAAATTGTCTACAACAACTTCCCTTGGCCTGAAGCTACAGAAGCGCAACAGGAAAAGATTTCTGGATTAGCACAGGGGGTGCTGGATGCGCGTGCCTTGTACCCTGAATGCTCATTGGCTGATTTATACGACCCGCTGACTATGCCGCCGGAATTGGTGACGGCGCATCGCAAGCTGGATGCCGCGGTAGAGAAGGCCTACGGACGGAGCTTTGCTGATGGTGCGGAACGCGTAGCCTTCCTGTTCGAGAAATATCGGGAATT
>JAFYRS010000134.1 GCA_017546845.1 Akkermansia sp. | reverse complement strand
CGCATGAAGGAGCATGGGCACCACCCGATTCTGTTGGTGGGGCTGGCAACCGGCCTTATCGGTGATCCCCGTGGCACGGTGGAGCGCGAGCTTAAGCAGAAGGAGGAAGTGTTCCGCAACTACGACGCCCTGCGCGCCCAGGTGGAGAAGGTGTTCGGCTTCGAAGTCGTGAATAATTACGACTGGATTAACGGCATGAACGTCATCGACTTCTTCCGCGATTACGGCAAGTACATCAACGTGGGTTACATGCTCACCAAGGACCATGTGCGCCGCCAGATGGAAAGCGGTATCTCCTATGCCGAGTTCTCGTACATGCTCATTCAGGCCATTGACTTCAAGCACCTGCATGAGACGCGCGGGGTAGACCTGCAGGTGGCCGGCAGCGACCAGTGGGGCAACATCACCACCGGTATCGAGCTTATCCGCAAGACCATAGGTGATGAAGTCTATGCCCTCACCATGCCGCTGGTGACAGATGCCCAGGGCAACAAGTTCGGCAAGAGCGAGGGTAACGCCCTCTGGCTGGACAAGGAAAAGACCTCCTCTTATGAGCTGTACCAGTTCCTGCTCAACAGCGATGACTCCTGCGTCATTACCTACCTGAAGCGCCTCACCTTCCTGACCCCGGAGCAGATTATGGAAATTGAGGCCCGCCACAACGAGCACCCGGAACAGCGCATTGCCCAGAAGGTCCTGGCCCGCGAAATCATCACCGACCTGCATGGCGAAGCCGAATTCGAGCATGCCGTGGAGGTGAGCGAGAAACTATTTGCCGGCGACTTCAAGAGCCTTTCTGCCCGCGATATCAAGAGCGGCATGAAGAATGTGCCCCAGGTCACGCTGACCGCTGGCCCGCTGGCGGATGCCCTGGTGGCTGCCAAGGTCTGCACTTCCAAGCGCGAAGCCCGCGAATTCATTGGCAACGGTGCTATTTCCATCAACGGCGAAATCGTGAAGGATGCCACATGGGAGCTCACGCCTGCTGCTGCCCTGGAGGGGGGAATCGTCATCATCCGCCGCGGTAAAAAGAAGTTCTACATGGGTGAATTCGCCTGATCGATGCCATGCGCGGCGTATTGCCAGCCCTGTTTCTGGCGACCTCCTTGCCCCTGGTGGCGTGGGAGATGGCGTCGCGTTCTGAGCTGGCGGCCGTGCTGGGGGATGAAGTCCGCGCAGCCGTGCTGGAAGCTGGTCTGCCGCTGCCTCCCACCCGGGAAGAAGCGCAGGCTGCCGCAGGCTGGAGATATGGTCTTGAACGGGACGCTATCAAGCGTGCCATGGTGTACCGCACCAGCCGTATCAAGGCTGAGCGTAATCGCATAACACCTGAGAATAATAAAGTAACCGCATCTCTGGCGCGGCACTGCGGTGCTCCGGAGCTGTTTTGCCAATATCTGAAATGGCAGGTGGATGACACGCTGAGCCGCCGCCAGCAATACGCGTTGAACCAGGCGCTCCAGAACCTGTTGCAGGAAACCTATGGAATTGACGCTTTGCAGATACGCCTGGTGTCAGAATCCCTGAATCTGGCGCCGTCCGACCACCTGCTGTATATGTTGCAAATGCCGGTGGGGGGTATGTATGATATGGTTTCCCTGTCGCCCTTGCCCTCCGGCCAGTTGCTTGCAGATATTCAGATGATGACGGATGTGCTCCGCCGTGCCAATGAGGTATTGCTCACCGTGCGTGACCGTGCCTCAGCAGAGGCTGCGGCGTTGGCATTGCAGCAGTTACTGCCGCTTTGGAACACCACCCAGCAGGCGCGTATGCTGATGCAGCAAGGGAAAATCAGCCCCACTCCTGCAGAAAAACTGGCTCTCAAGTTACTGGATACGTCAACGGTGCGCATTGTCAAAACCCGGAAGGAACTTCAGGCGGCCCGGTGGTACGAATCAACCTGCCTGCAGACGGTTGATGAGTTGCTCCGATAAGCGCATATGGCGTAAATCTTTGCATTTATGTCTCTTTATGCTCTTGCCTTTTACGGCAACCTGTTGTAGAATGCGCGCGCGTTTTTACGAAATTTTCTAACAACGAATCATTATGGATATTACCATCGACAAGACAAGTGATTGCCAGGCAACACTTACCGCTATTGCCACCCCCGCTGAGGTGACCGCCATCAAGGACGCTGCTATCAACGCTTACGCCAAGAATGTCCGCATTCCCGGCTTCCGTCCCGGCAAGGCCCCCAAGAGCGTCATCGCCAAGCGTTTTGCCGAAGGCATCGCCGATGAACTCGACGCCCACATCAAGGCTGATGCACAGGAGCAGGCTCTGGAGCAGAACCCGGAGCTCAAGGTGCTCGACTTCGGCGCTCCCACCACTACTGCCGAGGCTGATGGTTCCTACAAGCTTGTGACCACCCTCACCATCGTGCCGGAGTTCGAACTGCCGGAGTACATGGGCATCGAGGTGACCGTTCCCACCGATGAGGTGAGCGATGAGGAAGTGCAGGACACCCTGCAGAAGTACGCCGAATCCTCTGCCGAGCACGTGGTGGTGGAGCGCGCCAGCGCCAAGGGCGACATCGTGGTCATCGACTTCAAGACCAGCGTTGAGGGCAAGCCCACCGCTGAATACTGCGGCAAGCCCGTTGGTTTCATGGAAGGCCGCGAGGGGCACTGGGTGGCCATCGAGGAGGATTCCTTCATGCCCGGTCTGCCCCAGGGTCTGGAAGGTGTTTCCGCTGGCGATGTGAAGGAACTTACCCTCACCATGAAGGAAGACTTCCCCATCTCCGACCTTGCCGGTAAGGATGTGGTGTTCACCTGCAACGTGAAGGAAGTGCGCGAGAAGCGCGTTCCCGAGATTACCCCCGAGCTCTTCGCCGGTGCTCTGCCTGAAAAGAGCATGGACGAAATTAAGGAAATCGTGCGCACCAACCTCAAGGCCTCCAAGACCCGCGCCAATGATGAAGCCAAGGCTGACCAGATTTCTGAGAAGCTGGCTGACCAGCTGAGCTTCGCTCTGCCGCAGGACCTCGTGGAGCGCGAGAACGAAAACACCGTGCAGCGCAAGATGTACGCCGCCATCCAGGCCGGCAACTACGACGTGGCCAAGGATATGGACGCTTTCAAGGCTGAAGCCATGAAGGAGACCGAGCGCAACCTGCGTGTGTACTTCGCCCTGCAGGAGATTGCCCGCAAGGAGAACATCATCGCCACGGAGCAGGAGCTTCTTGAAGCCATGGCCAGCATGGCCCAGCAGGCTAAGGAGAAGAACCTCAAGAACTTCATCCGCAAGATGTATCGCGAGAACCGC
This sequence comes from Akkermansia sp., assembly GCA_017546845.1. GTDB lineage: Bacteria > Verrucomicrobiota > Verrucomicrobiia > Verrucomicrobiales > Akkermansiaceae > Akkermansia. The sequence goes on along the minus strand of JAFYRS010000134.1, from coordinate 1,153 downwards.
GTTCAGGGTATCCGCCTGAGCGTCATTACCTCCAAGGTGATTGACCTGCTGGCCCGCAACGCCAAGGTGACCGTTGCTTAAGCCGCTGAATCAAGCTTGATAGAAAGCCCGGCAGAATGAATCTGCCGGGCTTTTCTTATCGTCTGGGAACGGCGGTTAAAGATTCTTGATGGTGCGGACGGGGAAGGGGATGTTGATATTCTCGCGGGCAAAGGCGTCGAGAATGGCCTTGCCGAACGCAAAGCGCGCTTTGTGGTAATCCTCTGTCTTGCACCAGGCACCAATGTGCAGGTTGAGCGACGAATCCCCGAAGCCCACAAAAAGCACCGCCGGAGCCGGGTCGGTTGCCAGCAGCGGCTGCTCGTCAATGACCTTGAGCAGAACCGTGCGCACGTGTTCCAGATCGCTGCTGTAATCCACCCCCAGGTCAAAATCGCAGCGGCGCAGGGAATCGCCTGTCACGTTCACCACGGGTTCTTTCACCAGTGTTTCACAGGGAATGCGAACGGTGGAGTTATCGGTCTGCCGCAGGGTGACAGAGAGCAGGTTGACGCTTTCCACCGTGCCGTTCACCCCGCTGGCGGAGATGAAATCGCCCAGGCGGATACTGCGTTCGCTCATGATGAAGATGCCGCTGATGAGGTTGCTCAGCACGGTTTGCGCCGCAAAGCCGATGGCAATACCGGCAACACCTGCAGCGCCCAGAACGCTGATGAGGTCTACGCCGACTGCGCGCAGGGCATGCACCATCACAAAGACCCACAGCAGGGCCAGAATGGCTTTTTCCACCAGCCGGGCAGCCTGGTGCGGCAGCTTGCTGCTGATGGGGCGGAAAATCAACTTCAGTATCACACTGAGCACCACGCCGATGGCGATGGTGACTGTGCAGCGGAACCACCCCATATCCCACAGCTCCGTGGCACTGGGTACATCAATCGAAATCCATTCTTCCATGGCATTCAGTTTAGCATAGCCCCGGGAAAAAAGCAACCCCGCAGAGGCGGGGTTGTGCCTGTTGTACGACCGACGCGATATGCGCACTGCGGTGAAAGTCCGCGCGGAGCCGCGATGATGCGGAATCCCAGACCTGAAGAACAACTGCGGGGAGGTAACGAACCGTGGAAGAGGAAGTTCGAGGGGAAATCCCGACTGT
>JAFYRS010000133.1 GCA_017546845.1 Akkermansia sp. | reverse complement strand
TTTGACCTCTACTGCCCGGATGCCCCCATGAGCGCCCGCAAGGAGGCCGTGAAGGAGCACATCAAAGAGAATCTCTTCTTCCTGGACTACGCCCCGGTGGCCATTGTCTCCGCCAAGGATTCCTGGGGCATTGATTCCATCTTCAAGAGCATTGCCCGCGTGCAGCAGGAAGCGCTCAACATGCCCGGCACAGGCGAGCTCAACCGCCTGCTCCAGCGCGCCATGGAAATGAACCCGCCCGGCCAGCACCGCGTGCTCAAGAAGCGTCTCAAACTCTTCTACGCCACCACAGCGGTGAATGAGAAGTACACCACGATTCCCGTGCCCACCTATGTGCTGTTCGTGAATGACAAGCGCCTGCTGGCAGACAGCTACGCCCAGTACCTGCGCAACACCATCCGCTCGCGCATCAAGGCAGCGGGTGTGCCCATCGTGCTCTCGCCCCGCTCCCGCGTGCGCAATGACTGATACCCCGGCAGAGTTGCTGCGGCAACTGGCGGAGGGCGAGCGTGTACTCTGGCACGCCCGCCCTCGCTTTCTTCGCCTGAAAGCACGGTTCTGGCGGCTGCTGGTGACATGCAGCGTGGTCTGGCTCATTGCCTTTCTGGGCAGGCACAGCCTGGGGTGCATGGTCGAAACATGGGCAAAGATACTGTCGGGAATTCTCCTGGCCATTCCTGCGTGCAAGCTGGTAAAGCTGCTCTGGTATCTCTTCACCACCAGCCAGACGCACTATACCCTCACTAACCGCCGCGCCATCATCAGCCGGGGAGCGCATCTGGTAGAAGGATACCCGCTGGCTGCCGACATGCTGGCCAAGGTGGAAACGCAAGGCAACAACTGCGCCTCCGTTTTCTTCAGCATCGAAGCCGGAGTATCCTTCTGGCGGCAAATACCGCGCATCACGGGTCAGGGATTCATCGATACACCCGATGCCGCTGCCCTGCTGGAACTGCTGGCCACGCACGCCCAGGCAAGCGCACCACGCCGCGAGGCTGCTGAGCTCGACCGGAAAACCCACGAAGAACGATACAGGGAACTGAGCCGGAAAGGGAACCTGGTTCTCTTCATCTGCGGGATTCTTGCCGGGCTGTTCTTCCTTGGCAAGGGGGTGGAGGAATTCGTTAAAGTTGACCACCTCAACAACACCGGCATCCACACCACCGCCCTCGTGCTCGATTCCAGATTGGGCAAAGCAACCGGCCCCAGGGTCTGGAAATGGGGGCATGACATCTATGTCTCTGTAATCTTCCACGATACGGTCCCCCATCACATCACCCTGCACTGCCGCAATGGCGAGGATGCCCGCTACTTCAGCCCGGGTGCCACCCTGCCCCTGGTCTACCCGGCCCCTCACCCGGAAGCGGCTCAGCTCACCCTCCCCTGGGAGCAATACCACCAGTGCATCTGGGCCTTCATCCTGTCCTTGCTTGCCCCGGTATGTGCGTGGCAGGTGCGAGACTGGCTCCGCGCCCGCAGGGCATTGAAAACATTCACACACAACCCATCATGAAGAAAATACTACTCTATATACTTCTGTGCTGCCCGCTGCTGGCAGAAACCCTCACCGGCACCTGCAAACGCGTGGTGGATGGCGACACCTTTATTCTGGAGGACGACACAAAAGTCCAGATATGGGGTATCGATGCTCCGGAAAAGGGTCAGCCCTACGCATCCCAGGCCACCAGTGCGCTCGAAAAGACACTCAAGGGTAGAGCGCTGAAGCTCAAGGTAAAGAAAACAGACCAATATGGTCGCAAGGTGGCGGAGGTAAGCGCCGGTAAGACCAACCTGGCTCTTTTCATGGTAAATGGCGGCTATGCCTGGCACGATGACTACAACGCGCCCGATGAAACGAAGCTGTCGGCGGCCATGAAGAAGGCCAAAAAGGCGCAAATAGGACTCTGGAAGGATAAGAACCCGGTAAAGCCCTATGTCTTCCGCAAAGGCGGCCAGCAGCCTGAACCGGCAGCCTCGCCCGCTGGCGACGAGGTTATCTGCCACTATGTGCAGGATGGAGACACCTTCAAGCTGCCGGATGATAAAACCCGGGTGCGGCTCTGGGGCATCGATGCCCCGGAGAGGGGGCAGGCGTACGCCGACGAGGCACGAAACCGGCTGAAAGAACTTTGCGAGGGTAAAGCTGTGCGGCTGGAGATAAAGGATACCGACCCGTACGGCCGCAAAGTGGCCATTGTCTGGCTGGGTAAGAAGAATATCAACCTCCAGCTGGTGAAGGAAGGGCTGGCATGGCACTACGCCTACTACGCGCCGGATGCCACTGACCTGGCCGCCGCCGAAAAAGCCGCCCGCAAGGCTCGCAAAGGTCTGTGGCAGGATAAGAATCCCGTCAACCCATACGATTTCCGCAAACAGTCAAAATGAAAATAGCAATCATAGGAACAGGCAACATGGGCGGTGCCATTGCCCGGGGACTCATCGCCTCCGGCTCATGGCAGGCCGCCGACCTTATCTGCACCGCAAAATCAGATTCCGGTCTGGCTCGCATCCATGCCTCCCTGCCCGGCGTGCAGGCCACCAGGGACAACCCGCTGGCAGCTAGCGAGGCTGATATCATCATTCTGGCCGTCAAGCCGTGGTTCATCGGCGAAGTCATTGAGGAAATCCGCCCTGCGCTCGACTTCGGCCGCCAGCTGATTGTATCAGTCGCGGCCGGTATCAGTCTGCAGGAAATGGAGCTGCTTCTTGCAGCCCCGGAGCCTCCCGCGCTCTTCCGCGCCATCCCGAACACTGCGGTGGAAGTGCTGGATGGTGTCACCTTCATCTGCCGCCAAAATGCCACAGACGAACAGACGGCTCTTGTTCACGGTTTATTTGCCGCTCTGGGGTATACCATGGTCACCGATGAGCAGCACCTCGCCGCCGGCACAGCCCTCGCCTCCTGCGGCATGGCCTTTGCCATGCGCTACATGCGCGCAGCCATGGAAGGCGGCGTGGAGCTGGGGTTCCGCCCCGGGGAAGCAGCCCGTATTGTGGAGCACACCGTGCACGGCGCCGCCAGCCTCCTGCTGCAGAGCGGCATGCACCCGGAGGTGGCCATCGATCAGGTGACCACGGCAGGCGGCATCACCATCAAGGGCCTCAACGCCATGGAACGCAGCGGATTCACCGCCGCCGTCATCGATGGATTGAAAGCCTGCCGCTGAGCCCACAACATTGTCGGAGCGCGGGACTTTAGTCCCGAAGCACTAAAAAGGCCGCCCGCAGGCGGCCTTTTTAGTGGGTAAAACTCACAGGCGGGAGATTGCCGACAGAATGGCGGCGGGATAGAGGATGTGCTCCTGCACCTGGATGCGCGCATGCAGCGACTGCGGGGTGTCGTCCGGCAGCACGGGCACGTATGCCTGCATCAGGATTTCGCCCGTATCCATGCCGGCATCCACATAATGCACGGTGCAGCCGGCCTGTTTGGCGCCGGCATTGAGCGCCTGGGTCCAGGCTTCCACGCCGGGGAACGCCGGCAGCAAGGCGGGGTGGATGTTCAGGATGCGGCGCGGGAAGGCCTCCAGCAGCGGGGCTTTCACCAGGCGCATGAAGCCAGCCAGGCAGATGAGGTCAATGTTGAGCTCCTGGAGCTTCTTTGCCAGGGCTTCCTGCACCTCCAGCGGGAACTTGTTCTTGAAGCCGCCGCAGTCCATGTATTCGGCACGCACGCCATGCTGGCGGGCGCGCTCCAGGATGTAGGCATCCTCATGGTCAGAAAGCACGATGACGACCTCTGCATCCAGACGGCCATCTGCAATGGCATTGAAAATAGACTGGCAATTGGAACCAGACCCGGAACCCAGTACGGCAAGGCGGAGACTCATAACACCGCCCATTCTACCTGATATGCAGCGATTGTCAATGGAATTCGCGCACATGAGGAAACGCACATGAAGGAACGTACACCAACGCCCTCCAAGCCCGATGAGGGCGATATAATCGTAGCGAGGGGCGTAAGCCCCTCGACCTGGATAAAGAGAAATATATGAGCCCGCGCAGCGGGCGGCATAAAGCAATTATACTGCTTTTTGCCTTGTTCAACATTGAATAAGATGGTAGCATGCTATTAATCTACAGATATGGGACGGTCATATACAAACATTAACGTGCATATTATATTTCACATAAAAAACGGACAATGTGAAATGTTTGAGGAAGATTTGCCAGAAATATTTCGTTACGTAGGCGGAACTATACGAACGCTGTCTGGATACGCGTATATGGTTGGAGGAAGTACAGACCATCTACATGTTTTTACGTCACTTCCTATTACATCCAGTTTATCCGATTTTGTAAGCAAGATTAAATCGAACTCCAGTAGGTGGATAAAGGGTTTAGATGCGAAATATAAGAACTTTGCATGGCAGCAAGGCTATGGGGCTTTTTCGGTCAGTGAATCCAATAAGGACGCAGTAATAAAATACATTCGCAATCAGAAGATTCATCACCAGAAATATTCTGCTGCAGATGAGTTCGCCCAGTTTCTGGAACGGCACAAGCTGTCATCTGATATCCGTTAGCCAGACAGAGCGGACGCTTTATGCCGCCCGCTGCGCGGGCTCGTAAACTTCCTTATCCAGTTCGAGGGGCTTACGCCCCTCGCTACGATTATAGCGCCCCCACGGGGCTAGATGAAGACACCGCATCTACCCCCCATTCCACGATTATGGCGTCCCTGGCGGGGCTTAGCAAAACGGGCGCGATTCCGTGTGGAACCGCGCCCGGTGTAAAATGCTATTCCCTTTATCAGCTGGCGAGCACAACAGCACCGCCAAGCACCAGGAGGGCGATTACCACCCAGAGAATCACCAGACCGCGGCCTTCGGCAGCCTGACCGGTGCCCTGCAGGTGGCTGTACTTGCCACGGATCTTGCCCTTCTTCATGAAGCCGTCATAATTCTTCTGCAGGAGGGTAGCCTCAATCTGGCGCATCATATCCAGCAGCACACCCACAAGAATGAGCAGTGAAGTACCACCGAAGAACTGGGTCACCAGCATGGGCAGACCGCCCCACACGGAAAGCAGGCTCGGCAGGAAGTAGATGAGCGTCAGGAACAGGGAGCCGGAGAAGGTCAGGCGGGACATGGTGGTGTCCAGGTACTGCGCCGTGGGAGGACCGGGACGCACGCCGGGAATATAGCCGCCGCTGCGCTTCAGGTCTTCAGAAATCTGCTGCGGCTGGAACATCGTGGCCACCCAGAAGTACGAGAAGAAGTAAATCATGATGGCGGAAATGATGTAGTAGGGGAAATCGTTCGGAGAAAGCCAGTTGGCCACCAGACCCACCACCCAGCTGTCCTGGGAGAACATCTGCTGCACCAGCATCTGCGGCAGTGCCAGAATGGCGGTGGCAAAGATAACGGGCATCACGCCGGAGTAGTTGAGCTTGAGCGGCAGGTACTGGGTGCCGCCCTGCATCATCTTGCCATGGCCCACCACGCGCTTGGCGTACTGCACCGGTATGCGGCGCTGTGCCTGGCTCACGATGACCACCAGAGCCACCACAAGCACCATGAAGAGGATGAGAGCCACCATACCCAGGGAACCCAGCGGGTTCACCTCGGTGCCCTTCATCACGCAGGTCTTCCAGGCCACGGCAAAGGCACCAGGAAGCGCATGGATGATGTTCACGGAAATGATAAGGGAGATACCATTGCCCACACCGCGCTCTGTAATCTGGTCACCAATCCACATGAGGAACATGGTGCCGGTCACGATGATGAAGATGGTCGTGAGGGTGAAGATAATGCCGGGGTTCATCACCAGGTCATTGGCGTCCAGACCAATGCTCTGCGGGTTACGCAGAGTCTGGGTCAGGAAATAGCCCTGGATGATGGCAATGATGATGGCCAGGATACGAGTGTACTTGGTCATCTTCTGTCGTCCGCCTTCCTCACGCATCATCTTCTGCCAGGAGGGCAGCACGGCACCCATGAGCTGGGTCATAATGGAGGCGGAGATGTAGGGCATGATACCCAGGGCGAAAATACCGCACTGCTGCAGACCACCACCGGAGAAAATGGTGAGAATGGAGCCGAGTGCGCCCAGCGGGCTGTCGCCATCCTGGGAGGCTGCGCTGATGCAGCGGGCAAGCTCGGTCACGTCGACGCCCGGCAGCGGCAGATGCACACCGAGGCGCACGATGACAACCATGGCCAGGGTGAAGAGAATGCGGCTCCGGAGCTCCGGCACCTTCATGGTGTTAGCGAATGCAGAAATCATGGTTTCCTGGGATGTTAAGATGTTGGTTGAAGTCTTATGTGCAGCGGTGGTAGTGCGGCAGCCCGGCATGCAGCTAATTTATCCGCACCTGATTGAGGCTCAAAAGAATAGAAATTATTTTCTTTTCCTTATCCCCTCTTACACAGCCGCCGGGCAGCGCTGCGCTGCCCGGCTCTGTGATAAGGTTTTTGCAAAGGCTCATCGCTGAGCCTGAATCCTTTACTGGGCGCTGAGCACCGTGAGGGTGCCACCGGCGGCCTCGATCTTGGCAGCAACAGAAGCGCTGGCGAAATCGACGGTCACGTTCAGAGCCTTGGAAAGGTTGCCATTGCCCAGGAGCTTCA
>JAFYRS010000132.1 GCA_017546845.1 Akkermansia sp. | reverse complement strand
TCTTGTTCTTCTCGGTCAGGTCATAGAGACGCTGCTTGATTTCGTCCGTCACGTGCGGAATGTACTGCACGGTCTTGCCCAGATAATCGCCGCGGCGTTCCTTCTCCAGCACCCGCTCAAACACCTTGCCACTGGTCAGGTTGTTCAGGCGGGAAAGCTCGCAGTGGATGAAACGCTCGTAATGGCCGAGGTCGAGGTCGGTCTCGGCACCGTCGTTCAGCACGTATACTTCGCCATGCTGGTAGGGGCTCATGGTGCCCGGGTCGATGTTCAGATACGGGTCAAACTTCTGCATGGTCACCTCCAGACCGCAATGCTCCAGCAGCGTGCCGATGGACGCTGCGGCAAGGCCTTTACCCAGGGAGGAAACAACACCGCCAGTTACAAAGATGTATTTCATAAAGTCGTATTCTCTGTGTGGTTAGAGTAATAGTACCAGATAAGGACGCCAATGTCGAGTTTTTGTCCTTTCCACCCAGCAGATATTACACATCTCCCTCCATGCAACCAATTCATTATGAAATAATGCTTGCTTTTTTAAGATTTTTCACTATACTTTCTTAGGCGGCCTAATAAAGATATGAATTCCAAGGACAGAATCACCCGGTATCTGCAGCAGCACCGCAGCGCCACGCGCCCGCAGCTGGCCGCAGCATTGGGGCTGAGTCTGGTCAGCACCAATGCTGCTGTGGCAGCACTGGAAAAGGAAGGTGTGCTGACACAGGGAGACGCCATTCCCTCCGGCGGAGGCCGACCGGTGCGGGTATACCACTTCAACCCGCAGTATGCCGCAGTGGCTCTGTTCACCGCCACGCAGGAAGCGCATTGCACCCTGCTGCATTTTGAGCTGCTGGATCTGCAGGGAAACAGGATTAAGTCCATGCAGGCGCGCTTTGTACAACTGCATGCTGAAAGCCTGGATGAATGGCTGGACGCCGCTGCCCGCCACCACAAGCTGCAGCGCATCTGCCTGCCCCCGGGGCTGGGCTGCCTCGTGCAGGCTCACCTGCAGCAGCGCCACGCCTGCCCGGTGCAGGAATTCCACGCCGCCGAAGCGCTGGTAAGCAGCCAGGATGATACCCTCACCGTCCTGCTGCAAAAAGGCTGTGCTCCGCAGGCTGTCCTGTTCCGGCACGGAGCCGCCACCCCCTGCCCACTGCTGCACCTGCTCCCCCTGCCCGCCGAATGGGAATCGCTGGACTACGCCGACCACACCCTGGTGGAAGAAATGCTGGCCCGCCTGCTGCAGCTGCTCATCTGCACACTCTCACCCGCCCGCATCGACCTGCACGCCGATTTCTGGAATGACCGCCTCATCACCCGCCTGAATTTCAACCTGGGCACCAAACTGCGCGGCGTCGCCCTGCCGCAGCTGCATTTTGCCACCATCACGGCAGAAAAACTGGCCGGGAAGCTCTACCGCGCCGCAGCTACGATATAAATGCTAGACATTGATTTTTTTTATGTTACATTACCTCCGCATGAAAGCATCTCTTTTCCTTTCCCTCTGTCTGCTCCTGACCTGCTGCCAGCAAATCGAACGCTATATGAACTGGCAGCACTACAAGGAAACAGCCATTCGCGAAGGGCTTGTTCCGTTGCATCCGGAAGAACTTTACCCCGAAACCCCGGAGCGGGGCTATATGTTTGATTCCCCTGTTCAGGCAGGCCGCAGCATCGGTTCAGATGAGAGAAGCCGGATTCAGCAAGCCATGCAGCAGGCTGCCCAGGTTCAGGTGAAGCGCATCCGCGCGGCCAATGACACTCACTGGTGCACTGAAACAACCGAGGAATTACTGCCACCCGTTCCCGTCAGCACCGAAATGCGCCAGCTGTTTGAGCGCTGGGGCTCCGCGCCGGAATGGCTGCGGCTCACCTTCCACAATTTTGATGTAGTCGGAACATCCTGCACCGAAGACCATTTCATCTTCCAGGATGCCAGCGGTGCGGAAATCGCAACGCTGAAAATCTACGCACTCGGCAGCGTATGCAGACCCGAGGGGCAGTCCCACTATGATGACATGCGGGACAAGCTGTACAAAGCCCTGAATATCGCTTACTGAAGACACCCGGCGGCGTAGTCTGTGGCCATGAGCCCTGCACCGATGAGGCCGGCATCTGCCCCGAAATGGGCGGGCAGCAGGCGCAGGTTCTCGTAATGCACGGGGAAAAGCTGCTCTTTCAGGCAAGCCAGCAGAGGGTCAAAGAGCAAATCGCCCGCCTTGGCCACGCCTCCGCCGATAATGCAGGCAGAGGGAACGAAAGCATACATCATGTTCATGATAAGACAGCCCAGCTTCTCTGCAAAATCGCGGTAGAGCTGCAGAGCAATGTCATCGCCCGCGCGGGCGGCCAGCTCCAGTTGATATGGTGAGCACTCGGGCACCGTTTTGCGAATGCCAGCCTCTGCATAGCGGGCCACGGCATCCGCGGTGAATTCATTGTGGCCGATGTATTCCTCCACCGCGCCGCGATTTCCGAAGGGCCCCACCCGGCCATCGAACGCCACGCTGGTCTGCCCCAGTTCAGCGGCAGAGACATTGCGTCCGCGCAGAATGCGGTCGTGCACCACAATGCAACCACCGATACCCGTTCCCAGCGTGAGACACAGCAGACTATCCAGCCCCCTGCCCGCGCCCAGCTTCCACTCCGCATAGCCCATGCAGTTGGCATCATTATCCAGCACCACAGGAAGCTTCAGCTCGCGCTCCATCACCTCACGCACCGGCACCTGGTGATTCCACACCGGCACATTCGTAAGCTGGTAGAGCACCCCCTTATAAAAATCCACCCAGCCGGGCATCCCCAGCCCCACCGCCACCACCTGCGGATGCTTGCGCTGCAGCTCCTTCATGGTGGCACACATGGCAGCCATAATCGCTTCCGGGCTGTCGAACTCCTGCGTGGGCAGCGGCGCAGCCTTATCCACCAACTCCGCCCCGCGGGTCACGCCAATCTTGATGCTCGTGCCGCCAAAATCCACCGCTATGGCAAGGTTATCACTCATGTAGGCATTATAGCGTTCCGGGTGTGAAAATCAACGCAAATCGCACCAGAGGGCGCGGTGGTCGGAAGCTTTGGAGGCGGCGGGGGTATCGATGATGCCGCCCTGGCCGCGCATGCGTTCGCGGAGGGTGGGGTTCACAAAAATCTGATCGTAGATGCAGTATTCCTTGCCGCGCTTGTAATAGAGAGTCCATTCCTCGCCGCGGGAATCTTCGGGGGAAAGGCGGCGGAGTGAGGCATCTGCCGAAAGTCCTTGCTGGAGAATCTGCGGAGCAGCATCAGCCGGGCCGTCATTCCAATCGCCGAATACCAGCAGGGGCATGCCTTTCTGGGTGCGGACAATGTGCTGGATATGCTGCGCGAGGGTGTAGGCCTCCTGCTTGCGCAGGGCATTGGCCGCGCCGGAATTATCCGATACGCGGGATTTGAGGTGCGCCCCGATGATGCGGAACAGGCGCTTATCTTCCAGCTGCACGGTGACATCCAGAATGCCGCGCAGCATCTTGCGGCGCTTCTGCTGGTGCAGCTTCACGTTTTCCTGCGAGTTATCCTGCACAATGGGGTGAACGGAAAGCAGAGCCAGCGCACGGTCCTCTCCCTGGCGCGGCAGAACCCGGAAATAAGGATAATCAAGCCCCCGCGCTGCCAGGCGCTGGCGCAAATCCTGCACGGCTACCGGGCCACCCATTTCGATGAGGCCTACGATTTCCGCATTTGCCCCGGCAATGATATCCGCCACCGCCTCACGGGATTCCTTTGGCTTGGGCTTCAGCACATAGCGGGAGCGGTACGCCTCGCCCTCCACAAAGTAATTCTGCACATTGTGCATGAGAAAGCGTATCGGCTTGCCGGGCTTGGGAATAGCGGCAATATCCACCTGTTTCTGCAGCGGCGCGGTATGTGCCACCTCCGCAGAAAGAGCTACGGCACCCACAGTGGGCACATATTCCTCCTGCTGCACAGGCTGCGGAGCTCCCAGCCAGCGCAGAATCGTATCGTCGCCCCCGAAACGCTCCACCAGCAACCCGGCCACCAGTAGCACCAGGAATACCAGTAGCGCATCCTTGCGCGGCATTTTGCGACGGCGTGCCATAGACACTTACAGCGTTTCCTCACGCAGCCACTCTGCGACCTGCGGTGCGGCGTAGGTCAGAATCATATCAGCACCGGCGCGGCGGATGCTCAGCAGGGCTTCAAGCATGCACTGCTTCTCATCCAGCCAGCCGGAGGCCGCCGCGGCCTTGAGCATCAGATACTCACCGCTCACATGATAGGCTGCTATCGGCAGCGTGGTGGCACGGCGCATCTCTGCAATCACATCCAGATACAGCGTGGCGGGCTTCACCATCAGGAAATCCGCTCCCTCCGTGGCATCCAGCGCCGCCTCGCGCAACGCCTCGCGCACATTGGCGGGGTCCATCTGGTAGGTTTTCTTATCGCCGAACTTCGGCGCACTTCCCAGCGCCCCGCGGAACGGGCCATAGAATGCCGAGGCATACTTGGCCGTGTAGCTCATGAGCGAAACATGCGTAAAGCCCTCCGCATCCAGCGCCGCGCGCAGAGCAGCAATACGGCCATCCATCATATCGCTGGGTGAAATAATATCTGCCCCGGCGCGGGCGTGGCACAAAGCCTGGCGGCAGAGAGCCTCCACCGTCTCGTCATTCAGAATCTCGTATGAACCATCTTCATATTCCTGCACAATACCATCCTGCCCATAGGTATTGAAGGGATCGAGCGCAACATCAGTCATCACGCACAGTCCGGGCACCGCCGCCTTGATGGCGCGAATGGCACGCGGTACCACGCCCTCCGGATTCCAGGCCTCGGAGCCCGCGGCATCCTTCTTCTCCTCCGGCACCACGGCAAACAAATCCACACAGGGAATCCCCAGCGCGTAGAGACGGCGGCACTCACCCACAATCCCCGCCACGCTCCAGCGGGTGCAGCCCGGCAGAGATTCAATGGGCGTATCTTCCTCCCCTTCCTGCACAAACATGGGGTATATGAGGTTGGCGGCAGAAAGTGTTGTCTCGCGCATGAGGCCGCGTACGGCGGCCGATTTGCGATTGCGGCGGGGACGGATTGGCAGGTTCATCATAACGGGGTTCAGATTAGCATTTTTTGCAGCTGATGTAAAGCCAGTACGATGCCGTAAAACTGTTTACAGACGGGCAAACTGCAGGTGCATCCAGTCGTAATTGCGCTCGCGCCCCAGGGAAACAGCGCCATGCTTCTCCCATATCTGCCACCAGGCATCGCAATCCGGGTGCGAGAGCGAAGCACGCGGCGACTGCACATGCAGCCCATTGCTGCGCGGCGCAAAATCCAGCGCAATGCCCCAGGCATGCATGGAAAGAGCGTTTCCAGAGGAAGTGGGGCGGTAGTTATAGCTGCCACCATACTGGTCAAGGCCCAGACGGCTTATTTCCTCCTGCCCATAGTGCTGCAGCACCTCAGCCAGCGCCTGCTGCACATGAGTGGCAACAGCCCGGTGCACCCGGATGCTGCGCACCTGCTTCCCCTCAAAATACAAGGGGTACGCTGGCAGAATACTCACCAGGGCATCCTCGCTCCCGGGAGCTCCGAACAGGCTCGCACCCCGGCGCACTTCGCTCTGGGTCGGCCATACCGGTATTTCCTGAATCCCCAATGCCTGGGAAATAGCGCGCAGTGTCTGTGGCCCGATGATACCATCGGCACTGATACCCAGTTTCTGCTGAATAAGACGGATGCTCGTTTTCATCACCGGGGTGTGATATTGGTATGCAGTTCAATAATGCCCAGTCGGTTATCCATGGCGCGCAGGATTTCAACGGTCTGAGCAGCGGTTGTGGACTGGTCATGTGCCAGCTGGCGAAAGTCGCTGTATACAAAGCACATGAGCACAAATCCACCAAAAGTGATGATTTCCCGTGTATATTCCCGGGTTAAGGTAAGGTAGTCTCGGAATGGTTTGCACATGAGTATGATATAACGCATTCTCATGTGAATCGACAAGCGCTATATGCAAAGAGGAACCGCTTTCCATGAGGAAAGCGGTTCCGGGTGCAATAATAAGCTTGACCTTAAACGGCTCAGATGCCAGCGGGGGCAGCAGCCGGAGCAGGAGTTGCCACGGGAGCAACCGGCTGGGGAACCGGGTTGGTGGTGATGGGAGCCTCAGGCGGGGTGTAGGTGTAGTACACCTGGCCATCGAGGCTGGCATGGTACTGACCACCAGGCACAATGCTGATACCCAGAGTCTTGCCTGCATAGTTAGCGGGCGGGTTCACCTTGTAACGGCGGATTTCCGGGAAACCTTCCTTATCGGGGTCACGCACAATCACAGTAATCGGCCCTTTAATGGGAGCAGCCTGTTCACGCGGGGTGGACTTGCTCTCGCCGCCTACCATTTCACCGCAGGGGAACTCAACACCAGCGGCATCGCGGGCTTCCACCAGAATCTTGCCGGGTGTGGTGTTGGTAATCTTCACCGTGTAGTTCATGACGCCACCTGCAACCGGCATCGGCGTGGTAGCAGTCATGCTGGGCACGGCAACGGGGGGCGGCGCAACAGCCTCACCGCTGGCGTATACATTGCCATCGACACTGGCGTGATACTTACCACCGGGAATAATGCTGATACCCACGGTCTTACCCACATAGAAAGCAGGCGGATTCACCTTGAAACGGCGGATTTCAGGAGCGCCATCCTTATCGGGGTCACGCACCACGATGGTAATCGGGCCCACGATGGGGTCTGCCTGTTCCAACGGAGTCGTGGCGCTGCGGCCACCGTCCATGAAACCACAGGGATAAATGGCACCAGCGGCATCCTGCGCCTCCACAAAAATCTTACCCGGCGTGCTGTTGGTGATACGCACCGCGTAATTAATGGGCATGCCGTTCACCCCGCTCATGCCGGGAGCAGCCACCTGACCGGGCTGCATGGCGGCAGCTGTGCCGGGCATCACGCCCACCATCGCCTGACCAGGCATGGCCGTCTGGTGAATATAGGTCGAGGCAGCAGTGTCAGCAGGCAGCATGGGAGACGGGGTCTGCTGCAGCGGAGCCAGAGCACCTGCTACCGAATTAGCAGCAGCCTGCCCCATGGCAGCGCCCATATCAGCAGCAGTCTGCGGCTGTGCGCCATACTGTGCCACCTGAGCGTTAAAAACATCATCCACACCCGCCACGGCCACAGCAGCCTGCCCGGGAAGGGCAAGGTATCTGGCGGGGCCGGCAGGCTGGGGTTTCACCACCACGCTGGCGCGATTTCTCGCCGGCGCGTCATCGGTAGAACTACAAGAGGCTACCACAAGGGCAGCACTGGCAACTAGACAGAATTTAAGCTTCATGCTGACACGAAAACTAACACAAATGACAAAAATAATCAAGGACAATGTGTCAACATGCCCGAATTTGCAAGATTCAACAACACAAAAATACACTTTCAGGCATCCACAAAACCGTTTTCCGCTTGCGGATAACCGGCTTCAGTGCTAGAATACACATCAAATGGGAGTTGTGGCACACAGATTAGGGAGAGGCTGGAAAAGCTTCCGCCAGTTTCTGGCGCAAGGTATGATTGACCCGCTGCCGGTTCGACATGCGCTCAAGGGATACACGCTGGGCAAAGCCGGGCGGGATTTGAAGGCAGCCACCGATGTGGCCCTGGTGGGGCTTCCGCAGGGCATGGCCTTTGCCGCCATGGCGGGGTTGGACAGCATCTATGGCATCATGGCCGCAACCGTGGGCACGTTCATCGCTCCCCTGTTCACCCGCTGCAGCCTGACTGTGAGCGGGCCAAGCAATGCCACGGCTTTCATGCTGGCCAGCTTCTTCCTGGCCTCCTCCCCGGCCATCCAGAGCCAGCCGCATATCTTTGTGCCGCTTATCGTGTTCATGGCAGGATTGTTCTGCGTTATCGGAGCATTCGTGAAAGCCACGGAAATGCTGCAGTTTGTGAGCCGCAGCGTGCTGGTGGGCTATGTGACCGGCGCTGCCACGCTCATCATCGCCTCCCAGGCGCGCTATGTCATGGGCATTAATGATGTGGAGGCCGGCAGCTCCTTCTTCACCATGACCAGCGCCATTGTCAATAACCTGCACATGGTGCAATGGCAGCCCATCGTGCTGGGGGTACTCAGCTTCACGCTATTCATTCCGCTCAAGAAATACCTGCGCAGATTACCTACCTTTGCCGTGATTCTGCTGGTCATGAGCGCGCTCAACTGGGTGCTCAGCCAGCCATGGGCTGGAGGTCACTTTGCCGGAGTACGCATGCTCAAGGATTTCACCATGAGTGACCTGGTGTGCCGCGCGCCTGCGCTGGGCGAGCTTGCCGGGCATATCAACGAGCTCATCCCGGTCATTGTCGGTATTGCCTTCCTCTCCACCCTGGAACAAACGGTGATGAGCAAAACGCTCTCCGCCAAGACAGGAGAGCCCATCAACCTGAACCAGGACACCTTTGCCGTAGGCATGGCCAACATGGGTTCGGCCCTTACCACCTCACTCCCCTGCTCGGCCTCGCTCACCCGATCCATGCTCAACTACACCGCAGGTGCAGCCACCCGGTTCTCCGGCGTTTTCTGCGGGCTTATCTGCCTGGGCATCACTTTCATTCTGGCGAATTTCCCGCTCATTTCGAAGATTCCGCACAGCGTGCTGGCAGCCCTGGTACTGGCCAACGCCATCTCCCTGTACGACAAGAAGCTGCTGCGCATCTGCTTCCGCTCCACCAAGGGTGATGCCCTCGTGCTGCTCATCACCTTTGTAGCCGCACTGCTGCTGCCGCTACACATTGCCATCTTCGTGGGCGTCATCATCTCCGTTTCCATTTTCCTGCGCAAAGCCTCCAAACCCGAACTGGTGGAGTACACCTTCGATGATGCCGGCACCCTGCGCGAGCTGGACAAATCAGAAAACCGCCTGCCGCAGATTTCCATCGTCCACGTGGAAGGAGACCTCTTCTTCGGCGCGGCAGACCTCTTCCGCCGCCAGGTGTCCCGCATAGCCGAGGACCCGAGCCTGGCCGTCGTGGTACTGCGCATGCGCAATGCCCGCAACCTTGATGCCACCTCCGTCTGCGCGCTGGAGGAACTCATCCGCTTCATCCGGGAAAAAGGCCGCCACATCATCATCTCAGGCGCCAGCCGCAAGGTGTTCCGCATCCTGAAAAAGAGCGGCGTGCTGCGCATCCTGCAGGAAAACTGCGGTGAAGGAGAAAGCAACATCTTCGTGGTAGAGCCGAAGAACCCGAACATGTCCACGCGCAAAGCGCTCATGCGAGCCCAGCAGATGCTCGGCACACGCGAGGCAGACATCTCCATCTACACCACCCAGACCAGCAAATGAGCCACCCGAACGCCCAGGAAATAGCCCAGGCGCTGGTAGACTGGTTTGCCGTCCATGGGCGTGATTACCCATGGCGGCGCACCACTGATCCGTGGGCCATTCTGGTGAGCGAAATCATGCTGCAACAGACCACCATTCCCACCGTGCTGGGGCGCTATGGTGCGTGGATGCAGCAATTCCCCACCCCGGCGCACCTGGCAGCCGCCAGCGAGGAAGAAGCCCTGCGCTCATGGGAGGGTCTGGGCTATTACCGCCGCGTCCGCGCCCTGCAGGCCGCCGCCCGCGCCATCGTGCAGCAACACGGCGGACGCTTTCCCACAGAAGAACGCGGCATCCGCGCCCTGCCCGGCATCGGCGACTATACCGTGGGCGCCCTGCTCAGCTTTGCCTACAACCGCCCCGCGCCACTGGTGGATGCCAATGTCTCGCGCGTGTTTTCCCGCCTGTTCAACGACCCCACCCCCGTGGATTCCCCCGCCGGGCGCAAACTGCACTGGAAATGGGCCGCCGGCCTCGTGCACCCCACCAACCCGCGAGCCTACAACTCCGCCCTCATGGAGCTGGGACAGACCATCTGCACCAATGGCGCACCAGACTGCCTGCTCTGCCCACTGCGCACCTGGTGCCATGCCGAGAACCCGGCAGCGCTGCCCGTCAAGCTTCCCAAAAAGGAAATCACCGCCGTGGAGCATCACGATATTTTCCTGCTCACCCCAGCCGGGTTGCTCATGGAAAAACAAGCGGATGGCAAGCGGCACGAAGGCATGTACCGTCTGCCCCGCCGCCCGGCAGAATTCTGCATATCCCTCCCCCACCTGGCCGACCAGAAATACAGCATCACCCGCTACAAAGTCACCCGACATCTCTACCAGGCACCGGCAGACACGCCACCCCTCCCCAGCGAGGAATTCATCCCCCTCTCCCGGCTCTCCGCCACCCCCATGGCCTCCCCAGACCGCAAAATCATACAAAACCACCTGCCTCACTAAGCTGCTGCAAAAAGCGTTCCCTTTTCAGTCTCAATTTTCACATTGTTTCGAAAAAAACGTATCATACACTCGTTCAGTTATGCCCACCATCCCCAGAATCCTGACCACCACCGTCCTGAGCCTTGCGGTGGGGGCATCAGTAGGTTGTACGCCCACCACACCCGCCCTGCCGGGCCTGCAGAACAGCATGCCCGCAGGCTTTACAATCACCTCGGGCACCTCCATGCCGCTGGGGGACACATGGCTCAGCTTCGAATACCACCAGAAAGCTGAAGATACCTGCCTGCTTGTCAAGCTGAAACCCGACACCCTGCCCAAAGGTTGCAAGCTGCGGCTCTCCCTGTCCGGCGTACCCTACAACACCGCCCGGGGCAAAGAGTGGCAACATGATTTCAGCAACCTCCACAAACCAGGGGAATACATTTTCCTGCTCCGGAAAAGAGACTTTCCCCAGGAAGGAGGTCCATACGATTACCAGGTGGTGTTCACCCTGCTTGCCCCGGATGGCAAGGTTCTCGAACGCAGAAATGACCGCCTGGAACACTTCATTCCTGGCCCGGGATGGGAGGCTTCCTTCGAAATAGAAAATCAGAAAGAACTGAAAAAATTGCAACAGGCAGCCAGCCGATGTGCCAGCATGCGGCTGCAGATGACCTACCACTGGAGCATCATGACTGATACCCCGGTAGAATTACCCCTCAACACACCTGACATAGAAAAACTGCGCGACCTCATCGGACGCATGCGCCCGGTCAAAACCTACCTGCACGAGGTATTAGCAGCCTACCACCTGCAACTGGTTCTGCTGGATGCCCAAGGCAATGAGTTAGCAACCATGAATCCCCATGATGTCGTCAGCGAACAACAAGTAAGCCCGGAAAACCTGGCAGATATTTCTTCCTATGCTCTCCGCGATGAAGATGCTGCTACCTGGTTCCGCATTATCCACAGCCCGGAGGTTGAGGCGGCTATTGATTCGGCAGAAAAGCATGCGAGCAGTCAGCGTTAATTCCAGAAGAAACGATGCTTTTTCCATTGCCTGCAGCTGCTCAGCATGTTCACTACAGGGGCTCGGTTATCGGCATGGCGGTAAAGCGGATTATTCGTAAATAGAACAAAAGGATGGCATGGGAACCCATGCCATCCTCCGGAGAAATATTGCTCAACCAGAAACTCAACCCTGCTGGGCAGCCTTGCGGGCTGCTTTCTCAGCCGCTTTGGCAGCCTTGGCAGCCATCTTCTCCTTCTCCTCTGCGGAGAGGATGCGCGGGAACACAGGGCTGGGAGCCTGCACGGTGTGGCCATCCTTCACCAGCCCCCAGCTCAGAGTCTGCGGGGTAAGGCCAGCGGCATCAAGCTGCAGCTGTGACAGAATGCGGGCAGAAGCCTCCGGCAGCACACAGCCCAGCAGGTAACCCACCTGGGCGCAGCACTCCAGCAGGTGGGCCAGCACGCGCTGCAGCTCGGGCAGTTTTTCCTCATCCTTGGCCAGAGCCCAGGGCTGCTTCTGCTCAATGTAGCTGTTGCACAGCCCCACATGGGCATTCAGCGCCGCAAGGGCATCCGCCGTGTTGTAGATGTTCATGCAATCCGCAAACTTGCTCACCGTGGCAGCCATGCTTTCGCGCAGAGCGGCAGAGAGCTCATCGTCGCCCTCTGTCTGCGACACCACGCCACCGCAGTAGCGCACGCACATATTGAGCGAGCGGTTGCAGAGGTTGCCAATGTCATTGGCAAGCTCGGTGTTGTAAATCATCTTCATGCGCTCCGGGTCGAAGTCGCTGTCATAGCCGGTCTTGGTATCGCGCACCAGGTAATAGCGCACCGCCTCAGCACCGAAGGCATCGCACAGGTCGTTCGGGTCTACGATATTGCCCAGGGACTTGGACATCTTCTCGCCCTTGATGTTCAGCCAGCCATGCACCAGCAGCTGGGGCATCTGCTCATCGGCAAAGCCCATGGCGTGCAGCATGCACAGCCAGTAGATGCCGTGTGCCGGCACCAGAATATCCTTGCCAATCACCTCACAGGCAGCCGGCCACAGCTTTTCGAAATCCGGCAGTCCGGCCCCCTCCTCTGCCTTGTAACCAGCAAAGGAAATGTAGTTCACCAGGGCATCAAACCACACATAGGTCACAAAATCCGGGTCGAAGGGCAGCGGAATACCCCAGGAAAGGCGGTCCTTCGGGCGGGAGATGCACAGGTCCACGCCAGCAGCGCGCTCAATGGCATTCAGGAGGTCCTGGCGGCGGAACTCGGGAGTCACCACAGCAGGATGCGTGGTCACATATTCCTTGAGCCATTCCACCTGCTGGCTGAGGTTGAAGTACCAGTTCTCCTCCTCCAGCTCCACCACTTCGCCCCATTCCGGGCCGAACACGCCTTCTTCATTGCGTTCCTTATCAGTGAGGAACTGCTCCTGGCGAATGGAGTAGAAGCCCTTATAACCCTTCTTGTACAGGCAGCCCTTCTCCTTGAGGTCGCTCAGAATAGCCTGCACGCAGGCCTTGTGGCGGGCATCAGTCGTAGCGGCCCAGCCATCATACTGAATTCCGAGGCGCTCCCAAAGAGCTATGAACTTCTGCGTAACCATATCGGCATACTCCTGCGGCTGCATACCGGCGGCTTCAGCCTTCTGCTGTACTTTCTGGCCGTGCTGGTCCACACCCGTCAGGAAGAATACCTCTTCACCACACATTCGGTGCCAGCGGGCCAGAACGTCTGCCAGAACCTTCTCATACGCATGCCCGATGTGGGGTGCGCCATTCGTGTAGTCAATTGCTGTTGTGATGTAGAACATAGCGGCGGGGATTCTACCACGGCACTTGCGCCTAATCAAGTACAATCTGGTGCATAAACATGCACGATTTCGTCCTTTACATTCGCGCTCAGGAAGTCTATCATTTCCCACATGAGCCACACTAAGGTATCTGACAATATGGAAGCGCTTATCAAACTGGCGCTCGATGAAGATTTCGGCGATGGAGACGTGACCTCCCTCTACTTTGTACCCGCAGAGCTGCAGGCCCGCGCCCTGCTGCGCCCCCGCACCCAGGGTGTGCTTTCCGGGGTGGAAGTAGCCCGTGCCGTTTTCAAGGCAGTAGACCCCACCCTGAAAGTGGAAGTATACCTGAACGATGGCGATGAAGTTTCCCCCGGCGCTGTGGTCATGATGATTGAAGGCAAGGCTCAGTCCATTCTGGGCGCAGAGCGCACGGCTCTCAACTTCATTCAGCGCCTTTCCGGCGTGGCCAGCATGACCCACAAGTACGTGAAGGCCATTGCCCACACCGACTGCAAGCTGCTCGATACCCGCAAGACCACCCCGGGCTACCGCCTGCTGGAGAAGGCTGCCGTGGTGCACGGCGGCGGCAACAACCACCGTCTGGGTCTCTATGACCGCGCCATGGTGAAGGACAACCACCTCATGACCGATGGCAACACCGACCACCTGCAGACCTGCATCAACAAGCTCAAGGCCGAACGCCCCGGTGTGGAAGTGCAGCTGGAGGCCGATAATCTGGAGCAGGTGGAAGCCTTCCTCAAGCTCGAAGGTGTGGACTACATCCTGCTCGATAACATGAGCAACGAAGACATGCGCAAGGCTGTGGAAATGCGAGGCCAGGGCTGCAAGCCCTACTTCGAAGCCTCCGGCGGCCTCACCCTGGCCACGGCACCTGCCGCAGCCGAAACAGGTGTGGATTTCATGAGCTTCGGCTGCCTCACCCACTCCGTCCCCTCGCTCGACCTCGGGCTGGACTTCACCGTCGAGCGCTGATTCACGCCCCATGCTCACCCCGCAGGAGGCACTCATCACCCTCAACCTCATCCCCGGACTCGGGTCCATGAGGATTCAGGCACTACTGGAATTTTTCGGTAGTGCCGAACTTGTGTTGCACGCCTCCCCCGCCATGCTTGCCAACGTGCCGCGCATCGGCCCCAGGATTGCAGATGCCATTGCCGATTGGCGCAACTGCACCAATGCCCGGGCCGAGGTGGAATGCGCCACAGAGCATGGCGTGCGCATCATCACGTTGCAGGATGCCGGATACCCGGCCTTTCTGCGGCGGATGAGCGACCCGCCCATTGTGCTCTATGTGCGCGGGCAACTGCTGCAGGCGGACAGTGACCGCAGCGTGGCCATTGTCGGCACGCGCCAGGCCACCCCCTACGGCAACACCACCGCACGCCGGTTCGGACGCGAGCTGGCAGATGCCGGCTGCACCATCATCTCCGGGCTGGCGCGGGGTATTGACACCGCGGCCCAC
>JAFYRS010000131.1 GCA_017546845.1 Akkermansia sp. | reverse complement strand
GGGGCCACGCGGGGCATGAGCCCGCTCTTCTTTTCCTCCAGGAAGAAGAGTTTCATGACCGGGTCGATGCCGGCGGTGGTGCCGGCGATGATGCTGGTGCTGCTGGTGGGGGCAATGGCGAGCAGCCAGGCATTGCGCAGACCGTGGGTGGCGACGCGCTGTCGCAGTTCCTGCCAGTGGGGGGCGGTGTAGCCGCGGCGGTCGAAGTAGACGCCGGTCTGCCATTCGCTGCCCTCGAATGCGGCGTAGGAACCCTTTTCACGGGCGGTTTCGCAGCTGGCGGCAATGGCAGCGTGGTTGATCTGCTCGAAGAGCTTGTCTGCAAAATCAAGGTGTTCCTGTGTTTCCCAATGCAGCCCGAGTTTTGTAAGCATGTGGTGGTAGCCGCTCACGCCCATGCCGATGGGGCGCATGGAGCGGTTGGTAATCTCGGCATAGGGCAGGGGATAGAAGTTCAGGTCAATCACGTTGTCCAGCGCGCGCACCGCGCAGCGGGTGATTTCGGCTACTTCCTGCGGGTTGCGGACATCGATACGCCCGAGCGAGAGACTGGCCAGGTTGCACACCACGAAATCGCCGGGCTTCGTGGTGGTGACCACCACGGTTTCGCCATTCACGGTTTGTACCTCCTGCGTCAGGGATTCAATCGCGCTCATATTCTGCGCAATTTCGGTGCAGAGGTTGCTGCAGTAGATGATGCCGCGGTGCTTGTTCGGGTTGGCGCGGTTTACGAGGTCGCGGTTGAAGGCAAAGGGGGTGCCGGTTTCCACGGCGCTCTTGAGGATGAGGCGCACGATGTCCTTGATGGGAACAACGCGCTTGTGGATGCGGCTGTCAGCCACGCAGCTGTGGTAGCGTTCCTCCCATTCCTCGCCGTAGCTGTCCTCCAGGGCATAACCCTTCACGCACTTGATTTCGTGCGGGCACATGAGATACCAGTCGCCCTCGATGTTGTCACGTGCCTGCTGCCAGAAATAGTCCGGGTAGCACACGGCGGGAAAGACGTCGTGCGCCTTTAACCGGTCGTCTCCGTTGTTGGTGCGCAGCGCCAGGAATTCCGGCAAATCGCGGTGCCAAGCGTCGAGGTATACTGCTACCGCCCCCTGGCGCACGCCCAGCTGGTCCACGGCCACGGCGGTGTCATTGGCCAGGCGTATCCAGCGGATGACGCCTCCTGCGGCACCGGGGAATCCCCGGATAGCGCTGCCGCTGGCGCGTACCTTGCCGAAGTAGAGCCCCATGCCGCCGCCGTATTTGCTGACCTGGGCAAAGTTGTCGATGCTGCGGTAGATGCCGTCCAGACTGTCCGGCACGGTATCGATGAAGCAGGAGGAAAGCTGGTGGAAGGGCTTGCGGGCATTGGCCAGTGTGGGGGTGGCCATGGTGACCTTCAGTGTGCTGAGCATATCATAGAAGCGCTGCACCCATTGCAGGCGGTCGTGCTGCTCGTTCATGGCGAGGTGCAGGGCAATGCCCAGGAACATTTCCTGCGGGCTTTCGAGCACCGCCCCGGCATGCGTGCGGATGAGGTAGCGACCGTGCAGCAACTCCAGCCCGGAGTAGTTGAAGAGCTTGTCTCGCTCGGGACGCAGCATCTGTTCGCAGCTGTCAATCTCTGCCTTGGTGTAATGCGTCAGGATGTAGGAGCCATAGACTCCTTCCTTGCTCAGGTGGGTGAGTTTGTCGTACAGGCTGGTGATGCCTGCTTCGGCCTCGTGTCGCACAAGCTGGGCACGGAAGCGCAGCAGCCAGAATCGTGCGGCTACCATTTCCCAGTTCGGGGCATCGCGCGTGGTGAGCTCTGCCGCGGCCTTGATAAGGCAGCCCAGCCCGGCTTCATCGCTCTGGCCGCTTTTGCTGAAACTGCGGAAGCGTGCCGTAAGCTGGGGCAGGGCGTATTCCTCTTCCGGGAATTCCTGTTGCAGTTCCTTGAGGACGCTTTCCAGCGCGGCCCGGTCTGCAAAATGCTCCAGCAGTTGTTCCCGGGCAGCGCGGGCGCGGCTGCGTTCGTTGCGGTAGAGAATGAAATTCTTGGCGGCTTCGTAATAGCCTGCCACCATAAGTGCGGCCTCCACCTGGTCCTGGATGCTTTCTACCGCCACCACTTCTTCGCCGTTGCCCAGCAGCGTGCTTTCGATATCTGCTGCCAGGCGTCCTGTCTCGGCGCAGGCGTCCATGATACCTGCGCTTTCAAATGCCAGCCGGATGACCCGCTCTATCTTTTCCCGGCGGTAGTCCTCCACCGCTCCGTTTCGTTTCCGTATCTTCATGTCTCCACTATATCTTGTATGCGTGTCGTCAGTTTACCCGCTCATCTTGAAAAGTCAAGTAAAATGGTGGGAAAAAGTAGAATTATTACAAACAGGCTCTCAAAAATGTTACAAATATGTTACAAGGGTAAATGAACTTGCCTGCGCAACACATTTATGCTTGAATCAAATCCATGTGGATGGTTGCCATGCTTTGCGTAATGTTTTGCCTGTCCTGCGGGGCAAATGCATATTTCTGCGGGACCTGTTTACCAGAGGAAAGGGTGGTTGAAGATGCCACTCCGGTGCTGCATGTGCCTCAGAAGCTGCTCTGGGAACTGGAGTGGGAGCTTGACTCAGTCGTCAGCCTGGATGAGGAAGCGGAAGAGCAGTTGCTGGAGATTGTGCGCGCCGAGCGGTCGGAGCTGGAGGTGGCGGTAGCGCATCTTTGTGGCGAACGAGCCGGGGAACAACAGGATCTCCTTTTGAGACTGGATGCCGCTGCGTGGCAGGAGTACCGGTTCTGGAATACGCTTCTTGCAGAAAAGGGAGTATGTAATTTTATTCAGAAACAGGTGGGGATTGCCCGTGTGGTGTCGGCGCGGGAAATGATTCGCCAATACAGCAGGCACGTGGCTTTGTCGCTGGAAATACGTGCAGAAATCCGGAAGTTCCTGGATATTCTGGATAAGTTGCGGCTGGAAGAAACGCTGCTGCCGCGTTGCCGGGAGTGGGAATATATCCGCCCTTTGCTGTGGTTCAAACAATTCTGCCTGGCCGCAGGGGAGCGCGATGAAGCCCGAGCGCTGGTCATGCTGCGTACCTGCCGGGTGCAATTGGCGGCCATGCTCAAGGAGGAGGATTTATCGCAGGAACGCCTGCTGAAACTACTGCCTGATTTTGAGAGCCATCTGAACACGAGTTTCCTGGAGGAAGGCTATCCATACTCGAATCCTGTGCTGCCGGAAGCGCTTTGCTCTGCAGAACGGTTGTGCGAGCTGGAACCCATTTTTGAGGTGTTGCCGCCACTGCGCAAAATGGTGGCTGAGCCGATGCGATATTCCGAGTCGTGGACAAGCTCGACCTACTCCATGCGCGAGGAAGAGATGCAAGTCGGCGGGTGTGATGTGTGTACGGCGTTCGGGCTGCATCCCCGGAAGGACGGAGGGGTGGATTTTGACCAGTATGGAGTGCCGGTGACAGAGTCGGAAGTCAGGGATGAAATTGCCCGGTATGCGGAGCTGATGAAGGGGGACTATGTGCGCCTGATTGTGGAGGAGGCTGCCGATCTGGAGCATCCCGGGGTGTGCGGCATGGTGGATTACTGTGAGCAGGTGGGCGCGGTGAATCTGGTACTGGCTGTGCGCAAAGGCAGGGCGGAGGATGAATACTGCGATATTCCCGCCCCCTTTATCGATGTGGTACGCCGCGTTGCCCACCCCGGCGGCAAGGGCTGGGTGGAGCTTGGATTCCGACGCGATGAGAAGCCCGGTTTGAAAAACTGCTGGGGCTATGCCGACCTCATCCGCATCAAGACTCCTGCTGGCCGCTTGCTGGAGTATCAGACCCGGAATCCGCGCCGGGGAGTGCTGGTCGCGGATGCTCCCTGGTCACCTTCCGGGAATTGGCTCCTTCTGCCGGTTTCGTTGAAAGAGGGATTCCTTCTTGTCCCCGTTGATGCTCTTGATAAACCGGATTTCAGCTGGAAATCAGCCACTCCGATTCGTCTGCTCCATCCCGGGGTGGAGCGCTACAGTCATTATGGATGGAAATCTGACAGGCACATCCATCTTATCACTCTGCAGAATGGCCTTGCCTGCCCTGTCTGCTACTGTATCGAAACAGGCGCTTTTGAGGCATGGGACTTATCTTCCGATGATGAATGACGAAGCGGGTAGAAATTAAAAAAAAAGATTGAAAACTTCAAATAAATAGCAAAGATTGCTGCGCTTGGTAAATGTACAGGCACAACCCCCTGTCACCATTTACCATGAACAAGAAGTTTTTACAGATGATGTTAATGTCCGCGGTCGTGAGTGTATGCTTCAGCAGCTGCGACCATGTGAGCTTTGTCCACCATGTGAACAGCCATATTGCTGCCCGACCGGTTGTCTACCGTCCGGTGGTGCATAAGGAAGTAGTGCACAAGGAAGTCGTGCACAAGGAAGTGGTGGTACACCAGCCTGCACCGAAGCCGGTAGTGGTTCACAAGCCCGCGCCGCAGCCGAAGCCCGTAGTGCAGCACAAACCTGCGCCGCAGCCGAAGCCCGTGGTGCAGCATAAACCCGCGCCGCAGCCGAAGCCTGTGGTGCAGCACAAGCCGGCCAGCAACCACAAGCCCTTAGCTCAGAATAAGCCTCAGCAGAACCACAAGCCCATGGCGCAGAACAAGCCCGCTGCCAATCAGAAGCAAGTGGCACAGAACAAGCCCGGCAAGGCTGAGAAACGCCCTGAAGCCCGTCGCGCCTGATAGACCAACCACTTAACCGTAGAATAAGATATGAAGAGTACTGCTGTCAAACTCGTTCTCGTAGCCGCCATGGCAGCCCTTTGCCTGAGCAGCTGCTGTCTTCACCATCTCGGACACCATGGGCACGGCGGTTTCTATCCCGGTGGCGGGCATCATCACCATGCAGGTGCCCATCATTGGGGGAGAAGATAAGGAAAAAGTCATAGTTAAAATGGCGGGCATTAGGAACAGGTTTCCTGATGCCCGTTTTCTTATGGACGATAGATGTTAATTGCTTTTGTTTTTGTGGGAAATAAAAAACTGAAAAAACTGAAAATAAGTAATTTGTGCCGTCTCTTTTCCTTGACTTGTCCGGGGGGGAGGTGTACGATGTTTCATGGTTAAAGAATAAATATTTTTAATTTCGTGGGCTCATCCGGTTGACCTATGGAGGGCTTTACAAACAACAATTTTCCTCATTCTCTCAGCGTCATGAAACTTCATCTTCCGCTTTCTCTTCGTTCTGCTCTGCTGGCATGTCTGACTCTGTGCTCTGCAGCTTATGCCTCTACTTATGTGGCAACAGGGGTGAATGCCGATAATGTTTCGGCTTCCAACCGATTCTACGATTCTGGTCAGGGTGTATACTGGCTGGAGGCTGGTGCTCAGCCCTTCATCGGTGCAGGGGTGCTCCATACCCAGACCGGTAGTACGGAGTTCCTCGGCTCACTGAATACCTACATCCCGGAGGGAATGGATACATCCCATATACACAGCGACCTGTTTGCGGGGCTCACGGCAGATGACAAGACCTCCTGGTATCACGCCACGGCCAACGTGATTCAGTACTGGCAGTCGTACTACGGCGTGTTTGCCCAGAACTCCGCCACCATGCCCTACGGCTACACCTATGACCCCGCCAATCAGCAGTTGCTTGGTGGTACGCAGTCGCTGAACGTGGGCATGTATTTCTATGATAACTGGACCAACGCCGGTGGTGATTTTGCCATGGCTGCCCGTTGGTATCTGACCAATGACCATACATATACTGGTAAGGGTGATGAGGGGCTTTCTGAGCTCAAGACTTCTGGTACAGCAGCTGGTTACTTTGCCCCCTATTTCGCATCGGGCAAGGATTCCGTGGTGGTGCAGGATGCGTATAGCCAGGAATCTTTAGATGCCGCCATCGTGAACGCTTTCGGCTTATCTGCCGTAGAAGACAAGGAAAATACCTATACCCAGACCACTCCCGGCCAGATTGCCTTCATCGGTATTTCTTGCGAAGAAGCTTCTACGGCACTCACCTGCTATGGCTTTAAGACCGATGAGAAGGGCAATGTTACCTCGCTCATGCTTGCCGCATCCGATGATTCTGCCTATCAGATGTTCGAAGTGTATGTGAAGGAAGTCATTGATGATGCTGTTTCCAGCGTGCGTCTTTATAAGGATGCCGCTTGCACAGAGCTTTGGGAACGTGGAGGCAAGGGGAATTGGTACCTGGATGCTGTTTCTTACATTGATACCCCCGAAGTGCTCGTGGATATGTACAACGAGTACAACGAATCCGAACTCACCTGGACCGGCGGTTCTTCCATTTGGAAGCAGGAGGCTGATGATAAGTCTCTCTACTCTCTGCCGGATTCCACCAGCGGCTGGACCGCCCATGCCGGCACCGGTACCGAGTTTGCCGGCGAATATGCCGCCTACTTCACCGAAGGTCGCAATGTCATCTTCACCTCCACCGGCGCCGGTACCATTGAACTCGTCGGCAATATCGAACCCAGCCGTGTCATTGTCAACAACGACAAGGATGCAGATTACACTTTTAAGGGTGAAGGTAAGCTGACCGGCATTACCTCTCTCTCCAAGCAGGGCGAAGGTATGCTGACCATTTATACCGCTAATGATTACAGTGGTGGCACCCGTTTGGATAGAGGTACTCTGGTGGCGGGTAATTCCGCGGCTTTCGGCTCCGGCGGTCTGGAGCTCGTCAAGGGCACGCTTGCCCTTAACGGTAACACCATCGGCAATACCATCTACGTCTCCGAAGGTGCAGAAGTAACAGCCAAGAATGGCAATTCTACAGGTGACTTTGTGCTCACGAATGCCAAATCCTACACGGCCGATAACTTCCGAGTGCTGGCAGATAGCATCACCATGACGGGCGATAAGACAGGCTCTGCTCAGTTTATTAACCTGAATGTGACTGATAGCAGCTCGGCAACATATCGAGGTGGTTATCTGGGGACAACATCTTTGAACATCAGCGGCATAGTAGATTTAAACATTGGAGCAGCGCAGGTTACGAAAAGTTATGGCCATCTCTATGGCGGCTTGGTATATGGTACAACATCGAATCTGGCAAGTAATAGCAGCGTAAGCCTGAATAAAAATACGGTGTCTGTTTCCAGTGACCTCTATGGCGGTTTGCTGTATGGCAAAACGGTTAATCTGATAAGCAATGGCTGCGTTAATCTGAATGAGAATATTGTGTCGAATTCAGGTGTCTTTTTCTATGGTGGTTTATTGTATGGTTCTGACGTGAATCTAACCAATAATGGAAAGATTAATATCATTGAGAATGAAGTGAATGCCTACAATCATCTATACGGAGGAGTGCAGTATAGTAGAAATAAAGCATTGACAGAAAATAATGACACAATTACAATCAAAAATAATCGATCTGAAAGCACAAAAATGAATGCATACGGTGGCGTGTTTTATCAAGGCGCCTCCCACATAATCAGTAATAGCTCAGTGGAAATAGTAGGTAATGCAGTGATTTCTCCCAATGGGGAGGCTTTGGGCGGTGCTATTTATAGTCAAGGTCGGGTTCAAATTGAGAATAACGACAGCGTGTTGCTGAGGGGAAACTATGAACAGCAGGGGAGCAATTATCAACTGCGCAGTATCTATGCCGAAGGTAATCTGGAGCTGAGTGCAAATACAAATCAAAATATCAAGATATATGATTCAGTGTACACAGGAGGAAACCTTACGTTGAATGCAAACAAGGCAGGCGGTGAAATTCTGCTGAGTGGTGCATATACAGAGGCTGATTTGCTTGCGGCGAAGAATGGTGTGGCCGGAACAATGACAGAAATCAACAATTCCCGCACAAACACCGTTGTGGGTACCACTACTTTGGGCGGAGGTACGTT
>JAFYRS010000130.1 GCA_017546845.1 Akkermansia sp. | reverse complement strand
GGAGGCATCGCCGTGCGGGTGGTACTTCATCGTATCGCCCACAATGTTGGCCACCTTGTTGTAGCGGCCGTCGTCCATTCGCTCCATGGAGTGCAGAATGCGGCGCTGCACGGGCTTCAACCCGTCAATGATATGCGGCACGGCGCGCTCCAGAATCACATAGGAGGCGTATTCCAGATAGTAGTCTCCGAACATCTTCTGGATGAGGCTCGGATTTTCCTGCAGGTATACGGGTGTGATGTCTTTGCTCATGGATTGACTGCATTCTACCACGCATGTGCGTGAATTACAAGGCGGAAGCTTAGGAAATCTTAAATTTTCGAGACATGTCTTCCTGTTTTCTGCTGCCACAATAGCCGCTTGATTTTATGCAGCGGGACAGTAGAATAGGGGCAAACTTTATTATCAACGCAACTATGGCAAATACGCATCAGTTCCAGACGGAGGTCCGGCAGCTGCTGGACATTGTGATTCATGCATTCTACAGCGACCGCGAGGTCTTTGTGCGCGAGCTGGTTTCCAACGCATCTGACGCATTGGAGAAACTGCGCCTGAAGCAGCTTACCCAGACTGATATCTACGAACCCGAACGCGCTCTTCGTATCACCATTACCACCGATGAGGAAGCCGGCACGCTTACCATTGCCGATAGCGGTATCGGCATGACGCAGGAGGAAGTCGTAGAGTTCCTTGGCACGATTGCCCACTCCGGCACCAAGAAGTTCCTGGAAGCCATGAAGGAGAGCAAGGGCGGCACGCAGGACCTCATCGGCCAGTTCGGTGTGGGCTTCTACAGCGTGTTCATGGCGGCAGACAAGGTGGAAGTGACCACCCGCTCCTGGCAGCCGGATGCCACCCCGGTGAAGTGGGTGAGCGATGGGCAGGAAGGTTATGAGTTGGACGAAGCCGCTGCCGAGACCCCGCGCGGTACGAGCATCCTCATTCACCTGAAGGAAGATGCGAAGAACTTTGCCAAGGGCGACCATACGCGCTACATCCTTTCCAAGTACAGCAACTTTGTGGGCTTCCCCATTGATTTCAACGGCGAGCACCTCAACACGGTGCAGGCTATCTGGATGAAGAGCAAGAAGGATGTGAAGCCGGAGGAGTACGAGGGCTTCTACCAGTTCATTGCCCACACAGAGAGCAAGCCTCTGAGCTACATGCACTTCAGCGCCGATGCCCCCATTGTGCTCAATTCCGTGCTCTTTGTGCCGGAGGAAAACCCGGAGGCCATGGGCTTCGGCCGTTGCGAGCCCATGGTGTCGCTCTACTGCCACAAGGTCCTCATCGACAGCAAGCCCGAGAAGCTGCTGCCTGAGTGGCTGCGTTTCCTGGCCGGTGTGGTGGACAGCGAAGACCTGCCGCTCAATATCTCCCGCGAGATGCTGCAGGATAACTCCCTGCTGCGCAAGGTGGCCGGTATCATCACCAAGCGCTTCATCAAGCACCTGGAGGGCGTGGCCAAGAATGAGACCGAGACTTACGAGAAATTCTGGCGCACCTTCTCCCGCTATATCAAGGAAGGCGTCGTGACCAGCTGGGAACACAAGGATGCGCTGGGCAAGCTGCTGCGCTTT
The DNA here is from genome assembly GCA_017546845.1 of Akkermansia sp. GTDB lineage: Bacteria > Verrucomicrobiota > Verrucomicrobiia > Verrucomicrobiales > Akkermansiaceae > Akkermansia. The sequence continues at coordinate 1,700 of JAFYRS010000130.1, read as the reverse complement.
GAATCCACCTTCACCGAGCCCGGCAAGCTCACCAGCTTTGAGGACTATGTGTCCCGCATGAAGGAGAACCAGAAGGATATCTACGTTCTCTACGGTGCCAGCCGCAGCCAGCTGGAGAATTCGCCCTATCTGGATGCGCTGAAGGCCCGCGGTTTCGAGGTGGGCTTCTTCACCGAGGGCGGTGACCAGTTTGTGGTGGAAAGCCTCATGAAGTTCGGCGAGAAGGAAATCAAGTCCATTGACCGCGCCGGGCTGGAACTGCCTCCGCTGGAAGCCCAGCCCGACCAGCCGGGCCTGGATGATGCCGAGGCCGAGGGCCTTACCACCTGGGTGAGCGATACCTTCAAGGACCGTTTCTCCAAGGTCAGCACCAGCGACCGCGTGACCAGTGCTCCGGCCATTGCCCTGCAGGGTGAGGGGGATATCTCCCCGGAAATCAAGGCCTATCTCCGCGCCATGGGCCAGGAGATTCCCGAAACGCACCCGGAGATTGCCTTCAACCCGCACAACCCGATTGTGATGAAGCTGGCAGAACTGCGCACGCAGGACGAATCCCTTGCCACGCTGCTGGCAGATCAGCTCATCAACACCGCACTGCTGCGCGCCGGCATGCTCGATGACCCCGCCAAGCTGGCTGACAATTCCCAGGCTCTGCTGGAGAAGCTGCTCAACAAGTAAGAGCCTGGCTCATTCAATCATACTCAGCCTCGCTGCGCTTCCTTGGTGCAGCGGGGCGTTTCTTTACAGCACCAGAGCCATAATCAGCATGCCCGTGGCAACGCCGTAGATGCTCAGGTGGTGGTGCCCCCAGCGTTCGGCCATGGGCAGCAGTTCATCAAAGGAGATATAGACCATGATGCCCGCCACCACGGCAAAGAGCACGGCCAGCAGCGCCGGACTCAGGAAAGGAAGCAGTATCAGCATGCCGACCAGCGCCCCCAGCGGCTCTGCCAGACCGGATAAGAGCGCCCAGCCAAATGCCTTGCGGCGGTTGCCGGTGCCGTAGAGCAGGGGCAGCGCCACCGCTATGCCTTCCGGTACATTGTGAATGGCCACGGCCAGGGCGACTGAGGTGGCAATGCCCGTGTTGTCAAAGGCGGAGGCAACAGTGGCTATACCTTCCGGAAAGTTATGAATGGCAATGGCCAGGGTAAAGAGCAGGGCAGAGCGGCGCAGTTTGGCATTGCCGGCAAACTCACCTGTGGCTTTCACGCAATCCATGCAGCCCGGGTCGGGAATTTCGTGCGGGTTTTCGTCTTCGGGAATCAGACGGTCAATGAGGCAGGCCAGCGCCATACCGCCAAAGAAAGCCAGTGTAGTGCCCCATTTGGCGTTTTCTGCCAGCATCCCGCTGGCCGCGGGCATGAGTTCCATGAAGGAAATATACACCATGACCCCGGCGCTTGCGCCCAGGGCAAAGGTGAGCATGCGGGTATCTGTGCGCCTGACAAAAAGTGCCAGTGCCGCGCCGATTCCCGTACTCAGACCCGCCAGCAGGGAAAGCCCCCCGCCCAGCAGCAGATTCTCCTGAATGCCTGTCAGCATGCGCGCAGTTTACTCCTGCCTCGTGCTGCTGTCAATTGGAAATTAGAATTATTATTGATTTTCAGTGAGATAATTCTGATCACATGTGTCCCAAAGTTTCGTAGATTGTAATTTATCGGTCTATTCTGGCGCGCGGAGTGCGCGGATTTTTGAGC
>JAFYRS010000129.1 GCA_017546845.1 Akkermansia sp. | reverse complement strand
GGCAAGCGCCTCTGCACCCTGGTGAAACAGCACAGCGCCGCCCTGCTCATCAACACCCCGGCAGGCCTGCGCGCCATGCTCAAAGCCGCCAAGGAACCCACGGATTTTGCCCAGCTGCACTACTGCCTGAGCAGCGGTGCCAAACTGCCTGCCAGCCTGGCAGAAGCCGCGGCGCAGCGCTTCGGGCTGCAGTTGCTGGAAAGCTACGGCACGGCCGAGGTGCTGCCCTTTGCTGCCGCGGGCATGCCCGCGCCCGATTCCGACCCGGACACCACACGCCCCACCCTGCCCACCACCCGCAAGGGCGGCATCGGCGCCCCCCTGCCCGGCGTGGCGGTGCGCATCACCGGGCTGTACACCCCGGAAGCCTCCCCCACCCCCTCCAATCCCGGGCTGGTCTGGCTGAAAGGCCCGGCGGTCTCCACCCGCTACCTGGGCACCAGCAATGCAGATTCCCCGCGCATGCACGGCAACTGGTTCTGCACGGGAGACGTGGGCTACATGACGCCGGATGGCCTGCTCACTATCCTGGGGCGCAAGGTGCGCTTCACCCAGATGGGGGAGGAGATGATTCCCCACGTGCAGCTGGAGGAAATCCTCTACAAAATCTACAATGTCACCCCGGAGGAAAACGAGCGCAAACTCGCCGTGGTGAGCGTGCCCAGCCGCACCGGGGGTGAGGAACTCGTGATGCTCTCCACCCTGCACAAAGAGGTTACCCCGCCGGATTACCTCACCCTGCGCTACGGTGTGACCAACCTGCACCTGCCCAGCAGCTGGGCACCGCGGCATATCATCGCTGTCAAATACATCCCCACCCTGCCAAACGGCAAACTGGACTACCAGACCTGCTTCCTGGGTGCCTGCCGCATGCTCAAAATCAAACTGGATTGAGGCATCCCCGGAATTCCGCGCCACGGCGCGGGTTATTTTGCATTTTTAATTGTGCATTTTGACTTTACAATAAAGGCGCATCTGTTATACTCGAATTCGCATGAACACGGAAATTCTTCAAAAGGCTGCAAATCAGGCCAGAGGTCTTGCCATCGACGCTATTTTCGACAAAGCATCCGGCCACATGGGCCTGCCCCTGGGCTGCGCTGAAATCGGCGCTGTGCTTTACGGTAATCTGCTCAACGTAAACCCCTCCGAGCCGCGCTGGCTCAACCGCGACCGCTTCATTCTTTCCGGCGGCCACGGTTCCATGTTCCTCTACAGCTGGCTGCACCTCACAGGCTTCGGCGTCAGCATGGATGATGTGAAGGCTTTCCGCGCCAAGGGCTCCAACACCCCCGGCCACCCGGAATTCGGCTGCTGCCCCGGTGTGGAATGCACCACCGGCCCGCTGGGCCAGGGCATTGCCAATGCCGTGGGCTTCGCTATCTCCGGCAAGCACGCTGCCGCCCGCTTCAACACCCCGGAGCACGAGATTTTCAACCACAACGTGTACTGCCTTGCCGGTGACGGCTGCATTGAAGAAGGCATTTCCCGCGAAGCTGCCGCCATTGCCGGCACGCTCAAGCTCGACAACCTCATCCTCATTTACGATGCCAACGGCATCACGCTGGACGCCCCCATCGAGGTGACCCAGATTGACGACATCGCCGCCTGCTTCACCGCCCAGGGCTGGGATGCCTTCACCATCGACGGTCACGACATGGCCGAGGTGGAGAAGACCCTCCGTGTCTGCCGCCTGGAGAAGAACGGCCGCCCGAAACTCATCATCGCCAAGACCACCATCGCCAAGGGTGTGCCCGGTTTTGAAGGCACCACCAAGGGCCACGGCGAAGGCGGCGCCAAGCTCTGGGCCGAGGCCCACGCCAACTGGGGTCTGCCCACCGACCAGCAGTACTACGTTTCCGACGATGTGCGCGCCTACATGGCCGAACTCAAGACCCAGCGCGAAGCCGCCTATGCCGAATGGCAGGCCACCTTCGATGCCTGGAGCGATGCCAACCCGGAAAAGGCAGCCGAGCTCGCCCTCTGCATGGATCTCTCCGTAAACGGCTTGAGCGCAGATGCCAGCAACGAGCTTATCCCGACCTGGGCCCCCGGTGCCAAGGAAGCCACCCGTTCCTCCGGCGCAGTGGCTCAGAACGCCATCGGTGCTGCCTGCACCGGCCTGCTCTCCACCAGCGCTGACCTGTTCTCCTCCAACAAGAACTACCTCAAGGGCACAGGCGATTTCTCCGCCACCGACTACACCGGCCGCAACTTCTGGTTCGGCATCCGCGAGCACGCCATGGCCGCCATCTGCAACGGCATGGCCTATGACGGCATCTTCCGCGTCTCCGCCGGCACCTTCTGCGTATTCGTGGACTACATGCGCGCCAGCATCCGCGTGGCTGCCCTTTCCGAGCTTCCCGTCACCTATGTGCTCACGCACGACTCTGTGGCCGTGGGCGAAGACGGCCCGACCCACCAGCCGGTGGAGACCGTGAGCGGCCTGCGCGTCATCCCGAACCTGGATGTGGTGCGCCCGGCAGATGAAGAAGAAGCCGCCGGTGCCTGGATGTGCGCCATGGAACGCACCGATGGCCCGACCGCCCTCATCCTCACCCGTCAGAACATTCCCAGCCTTACCAGCGTGGTGGATATCGACGCCGAAACCCGCCGCATGGGCACGCTGAAGGGCGCTTACATTGCCCTCAAGGAACAGACCGAACAGCCCGGCACCATCATCATCTCCTCCGGTTCCGAGCTTATCCTCGCCCTGCAGGCCGCCAAGGAACTCGGCCCGGATGTACGCGTGGTCTCCATGCCCTCCATGTTCCGCTTCAACAAGCAGGACGCCGCCTACCGCGAAAGCATCCTGCCCGCCTCCTGCACCCGCCGCCTCGCCATCGAAGCCGGCAAGACCGACCTCTGGTACCGCTACGTGGGCACGGAAGGCTGCATCATCGGCATCGATTCCTTCGGCTTCTCTGCCCCGGGCGATGTGGTGCTGCACGACCTCGGCATGAATGTGGAAAACATCATCGCCCACGCCAAGGCCATGAAGTAAGAATCGTCTAAAAACGAGCTAAGCTTTGTTATAATACATAAAACCAGCGAAAAAAGAACAATTTAGTTTCTTTTTTCGCTGGTTTTTTGTGCAAGGTATGCACTACACAGCACACCCCCGGGTCATCTCCTCAATCAGAGAATCTCCTAACCAACTATCCTGCAATGAACAAAAAACTTCACATAAGAAACAGCGCTGCAGAATTTCTTATATTTACCAACCAGGCAAAAGAAGACGGTATCGAAGTACGAGTCCAGGGAGAAACCATCTGGCTGAGCCAGAAATTAATGTCAGCTCTCTTTGATTGCTCTACCGACAATATCAGCCTGCATCTTAAGAATATCTTCAGCGAAGGAGAACTGGATGAACGTTCAACTACCGAGCTTTTCTCGGTAGTTGCCAGCAACGGCAAAACATACAACACCAAGCATTATAATTTAGACGCCATCATCGCTGTCGGGTATCGGGTTAATTCTAAAAAAGCAACCGCATTTCGCAAATGGGCAACAAATATACTCAGGGATTACGCCATCCGTGGATATGTTCTTGATAAAGAACGATTAAAGAATGGAACTTTCTTTAACGAGAATTACTTTACCAGCCTCTTAGAGGAAGTTCGCGAAATTCGCGCAAGTGAAAGATTATTCTATCAGAAAATTACAGATGTATACGCAACATCTTTTGACTACGATGCCAAGTCACAGACCACGCTGGATTTCTTTGCGCGCGTGCAGAACAAATTACATTTTGCCATTCATCAGCATACCGCAGCAGAATTGATAATGTCGCGAGCCAATAGCAATAAGGAGCACATGGGGCTTACCACATGGAAAAATGCGCCCTCCGGCAAAATTATTAAGAGCGATGTCTCTATAGCTAAGAACTATTTAACAGAACAAGAACTCCGAAGATTAGACCGCGTTGTATCCATGTACCTGGATTATGCAGAGGAACAGGCTGAACGCCACATTCCCATGTCCATGGAAGATTGGGCAAAAAAACTGGATGCTTTTCTCCAATTCAACGAATATGATTTGCTGAATAATATTGGTCGTGTTTCAGCCCATGTTGCAAAGACCTTTGCTGAAAGTGAATTTGAAAAATACCGGATTATCCAGGATAGATTATTTCAATCAGATTTTGACAAATTCAACACAGAAAATCTCTTCAACATTGATATTCAAGACAAGCGATAGTCCAGCCAGCATCACATCACTATTACCTTCGTTATTAAGTCAGCATTCATTGCAAGCCGCTGATTTTGCTTGTCATCGGGTGGGGTTGACAGTATAATGGGCACAGCATGTCAGGAAAGCGGTTTTTCACCCCCATTCGTTTGATAACGCTGGGGCTCCTGGGCGTAGGAGCCATAGCGGTGGGGGTTATTGCCTACCTGAACAGCGATGCTGACAGCGGACCTGTATCTCCCGCCGTTGCAGGCATTTACGGGCAGGATGTCCCCCCGGCCACGGTACCGGAGCAGCTGCTGCCCGGCCTGGTGCTGCTCACCCCGCACCAGCTGGCGCTCACGCCGCTGGTGGATGGATTCCAGAGCCCCTGCGGCACGGCGCGCGGCGGTTTTGTGTATGACGCCCAGCCGTTCAATACCCACAATGCCCAGCGCGGCGGCCACCACACCGGCAGCGACATCAACGGCATTGGCGGCGAAAACTCTGACCTGGGGCTGCCGGTGCATGCCGCCGCCCGCGGGCTGGTAGTCTACTGCGGCGAACCCTCTGCCGACTGGGGCAAGGTAGTGGTGCTGGCGCACCGCCTGCCGGGGGATTCCCGCATCATCCAGACCCTCTATGCCCACCTGGACAAGAGCATTGTGCGCCAGGGGCAGCTCGTGGGGCGCGGTGAGCCCATCGGCACCATCGGCACGGCCAACGGCAACTACCTGGCCCACCTGCATTTTGAAGCCATTTCCTCCATCTGCACCGAGGCCGGGCAACCCGCCTATGTGCAGCAAGGCACCATGAACCGCCTTGACCCGCAGCAGCTCATTGCTGCACACCCGGCACCGGCCGTGCCAGACCCCTACAAAAGCATCCGCCGGCTCCGCCTGCGCGAAGCCTCACTGCAGCAACCTGCAGCCCCCGCCGCCGAAATGCCTGCCGGCACCGTACCCGTCAAACCATCACAATTTCTCTAAAGAACCCTTTTTCACGTTATGAAACGCAATATCCTTCTTTTCGTCTGCGCCTTCCTTGCCACGCTGGGTGTGTGTGCCGGCGTGTTCATGCTGCTCAAACAGCAGGCCAACAAACAGGCCGATGAAGCCGCTGCCCAGGCCACTGCCTCCACCGCTGCCACAAGCACCCCGGACCCCGGGCCCACCCCGGAGCCGCAGC
>JAFYRS010000128.1 GCA_017546845.1 Akkermansia sp. | reverse complement strand
AGACCTTCTCCAGCATGTACTTGGATCCGCCGTAGGGGTTGATGGGGTCCTGCTTCTCGGTCTCGGGAATCGGCACCTGGGTGGGCACACCATAGGTGGCGCAGGTGGAGGAGAACACGAAACGCTTGCAGCCGGCCAGAATCATGGCGCGCAGCAGCACCAGGGGCTTGGCGATGTTGTTTTCGTAATACTTCAGCGGGTCAGTTACGGATTCACCCACCTGGATGAAGGCGGCGAAGTGCACCACGGCGTCGAACTTGCCGTTCACCAGCAGGGGGTAGACGACGGAGGGGTCACCGAGGTCGCCCTTGACGAGTGTGACTTCCTTGTCCACGATGGCGGCCTGGTGGCCATAAACCATGCTGTCGAGAACGGTCACATCGGCACCGCTCTTGACGAGCTGGCGCACGGTGTGGGAACCAATATAACCGGCACCGCCGGTAACGAGTACTTTCATGATGGTGTTTGTGCGTGTGGATTACAGCATGGAGGCCAGCAGGGCTTCCAGCTTGCGGATGTCTGCGGAGAACTTGCGGATGCCTTCGGCCGTCTTTTCGGTGGCCATGGCGTCCTCGTTGAAGAGGAAACGGAAGTTCTTCTCGTCTGCCGGGATGCGCTCGATATCGCTGGCGGCGGCGGCTTCGGGGGAAAGCAGGGGCTTCACCTCGTCCTCACAGGCTGCCAGTTCTGCCAGCAGGCCGGGGGAGATGGTGAGCAGGTCGCAGCCGGCAAGAGCCAGGATTTCTCCCGTGTTGCGGAAGCTGGCGCCCATAATCTGCACCGGGTAGCCGAACTTCTTGTAGTAGTTGTAAATGGTGCGCACGGAGATGACGCCCGGGTCGGTCTCGGCGGTGTACTTCTCGCCGATGGCGGCTACGTACCAGTCCAGAATGCGGCCCACGAAGGGGGAGATGAGGCGCACTCCGGCTTCGGCGCAGGCGACGGCCTGTACCAGGCTGAACAGCAGGGTCAGGTTGCAGTGGATGCCTTCCTGCTCCAGCTGGCGGGCTGCCTGGATGCCTTCCCATGTGGCGGCAATCTTGATGAGGACGCGTTCGCGGGGAATGCCGGCTGCTTCGTACAGTGCCATGATTTCGCGTGCTTTCTGCACGGTGGCCTCGGTGTCGAAGGAAAGGCGGGCATCCACCTCACTGGAAACGCGACCGGGAACTCGCTTCAGAATCTCCAGACCGAAAGCGACAATGACGCGGTCCATGAGCTCGCCGATTTTTTCGGCAGGGTTGGAGACGCTGGCCTTGAAGTCGGCCACCACGGCATCAAGGATGGGGCGGTATTCCGGCTTGGCGGCAGCGGCCAGGATGAGGGAGGGATTGGTGGTAGCATCCTGCGGGGCGAATTCTTCCATCTGGCGGAAATCGCCTGTGTCTGCTACAACGGTGGTGTACTTTTTCAGTTGTTCGAGCTGTGTTGCCATAATGTAACGCGGTTATTTTACCAGAATGAGAGTATTTCTGCAAGTGGGCAGTAATAAAAATATCAGATAAGCTCCTTGAGCCGGTTCACGGTAATGCCGGGGACGGTGAAGGTGGTGCCGTCTGCCTTGCGGAGAATGGGCGAGCCATCTTGTTCTACACCGGCAAAATACCCGGTGAAGCGGTCTGTATCCGTAATGGCGACTACCGGGCGGGATTCGCCCCAGGCGGCATCCAGCATGGGTTTCACGCCCTCCAGCCCGCCTTCGACAAAATAGTCAAACATTTCAGCCAGCACATCTCCCAGCAGGACGGTGAATTTCTTGACGGAGGGACACGCGGGAACGAGTTCGCTCATGCGGGTGACGGGGTCTGCCGTGATTCCCTGCAGGTGTCCGATTTCATTGAACATATTGACGCCGATGCCGATGGAGGCCATGGTGGCTGAGGGGCGTTCTACCAGAATGCCTGCAAGCTTGGCGCGGCCGACCAGTACATCATTTGGCCAGCGCAGGCGCAGACCATTGATATGGTATGCTTTGAGCGCTTCTATAACTGCTGCTCCGGCTACCAGAGGCAGCAAACCCCAGTGGCGGTTTTCCCTGGCTTCCAGGGGCAGGTTGTAGGTGGCCCACAGGCCTCCCTTGTTTCCGAACCAGGCGCGGTTGAATCGCCCGCGCCCCCGGGTCTGGGTCTGGGTGGTCACAACCGTCCATGCCGGAAGTTTGCGCGCTTCGTTGAATGTGGATTCACATTCGACAAGTTCCTTGACTTTCCATTTGCTGCTCACGGCTACATTCTACACCAAGGATGGTGCTGCGTCTACCCCCAAACTGGTGATAATACGCTCTTTTTTGCAAAAAAAGCAGGATGGAATGATAAAACCGCCACAAGTTTTCTTGTTCGATGCCTTATTTTGCCATTGCCCAACCGGGGTGGCTCTGGTATAGTGTGCGCGTTATTATGAGAGTAGGTAGAACCAGACGCGTCCTGATGAGTGTTGCATTTGTTGCAGCTGTATGGGGTGGTGTTTCTTCCTGGTTCTATATCAATGATTTGGTGCAGCCTGTGCTGCAGCCGGTGAATCAGTCGTATGAGGGGTATACCAGCGTCCCTCGCAAGTCTCCCGGGCTGCGCATGGAGCCGTTCTCGTTCAAAGGATGGGATGGTGGCGATGTGCAGGCTGTCATTGCGGTAAAGGATGGTGAAGAGTCCTCCCGCCAGCTGAGCGTGATTGGTGATTTGATGAATAACCCGGTGGAGCGCCTCGGGCAGATTGACTATGTGCTTGTGTGCGTGGACTGGGATCATGGTATCCGCTCGGCTCTTCCTGTGGCAGAGTCTCTTACGGCGGCCGGGCTTACCTGTGTGTTGTGGGAGCCCCGCGGGGCAGATGACCGCCGCCCGTATTGCACACATGGTTTGAAGGAATGCCGCGATGTGCCCTTGCTGCTGGACGCCGTTGCAGCGCGTTCCGGAAAGTCAGCTCCTGTTTTTGCTGCTGTGGGGCAGGGATATGGCGCGAGCCTGCTGCTGCAGGCGGCCGCTATTGAACCGCGCATCCGCGGCCTGGTTTCGATAGATGCATACGCCTCCCTCCGCCAGTCGGTGGAGCGCACCATGCCTGAAGGTCTGTTCCGCCCGGTGATGATGTGGCTGATGGACCAGCGAATCAGCCGCACAGCCGGGATGGAGAGCTTTGATGTGGCGCCGGTGGAGCGGGCTGCCAGTCTGGACCGCAACGTGCCGGTACTGGTGGTGAATCTGGCGCAGGATAGCCCCGTGAGCAATTTCAAGGACGCGATGACGATATACCGCCGCCTGTCCAGCGATCAGCGTGATGTGTGGACTCTGCGTACCCAGGAAGACGCCGCAGGTGCGGAGCACCGCGAGGTCTCCATGGGTAAGGGGAGAAATCGTGAGGCGGTCATGGTCGGTCTTTTGAATGATGAGGACAGCGCGATGAGTTCCATTGTACGCTGGCTGGATGAATGTGTCGTGAATGCGGTGCAGACGCCGCGTGTGTATGACCCGGCACGGCCGGATTTAACGGTTTCTGGTATCAAGCTTTGATTTTAAGGTGAACGATTCGAACATTCCAGATTATATATATCCAGCGGGGAAGCGGGTAGGCAACCGCCGCCGCAATGGCTATGAGCTGACCCGCCAGCGTGATATGGTTCCTATTGCAATGGGGGCTGCCAGTGCCGCCGTGGTGGTGCATGCCATGCTGTGGATGTATTTCCCGTCTCTTTCGGTGCTGGGACTGGGGAGCCTGACCGATGTGCCGGAAGAGGTGAAAATCAACGAAATCGTGCGCGTGGTGGTAAAGGAACCGCCCAAGGAGGAAAAAATTGAGGAGGTGCAGGAGCAGGTGATTGAGGAACAGCCGCCTGCCGAGATAGAGGAAATTGCGCACGAACCCGAGGAAATTGACATTCTGGATGTGGAAGTGCCGGAGCTCGTGATGGCACCTGGCCCTACGGAGCTGAATGTAGCGGAGCCGGTGTACGCCGCTGAGGAGGCTTCCCCCATCAGCGATGTTCCCCCGGCGCAGCTGGATTTGAATTCTCTCAAGACCCAGGACTTGACCGATGATGCATTGGCGATTCCTGAACCCACCCCGGTGAACAGTAACGAGGTGGTGGCCGCTGCTACTGCCCAGCATGAGGTGCTGGAGGATGCATCCTCCCTCATGGAGCAGGATTTGCGCAAGGCTGCCGCGGAGGATGGCAACGCCAAGCTGCCGGGGGATACGCGCAGCCTGGCGCAGTTGATGGGCGAGGAACATCTGGGCGCAAAGTCCGGCGTGGCCCGTCTGGGGGCGGATGTGTTGTTCGGGTTCAATGAGTGCCAGCTTAAGAATTCTGCCCGAATCACGATGCTCCAGCTGGCTGCGCTGATTCAGAAGAACCCGGAGACTTACTTCGTGATTGAAGGTCACACGGACAGCCTTGGCTCGTCTGCCTATAATGCACTGCTGGGCTTGCAGCGCGCTGCCGCAGTGCGTTCCTGGCTGGTTGGCAACGGTGTTCCCGTGGAACATGTATACATCCGTTCCTGCGGCAGCTCCATGCCCTTGGCTGCCACAAGCGGCACGCGTGAGCAGCAGGCGTTGAACCGCCGCGTGGAAATCCACATGCGCGCCGGTGGAGAGGAGCTCCCCGCTGGTGCATGCGATTATAACTACAAGGTGGATTTAACCACGAAGATTACCCACCAGCTCTCTGCCGGTGTGAAGGTTCCCGTGACCCCGTCGTTCCGTCTGCCTGTGGGCGCTTCCCGTGAACAGCGCGCTGCTGCGGAGCAGAAACGCAACCAGAAGTCCAGGAATGGTCGTTGAGGAAGGCCAGATCCTGCCCGGTAGGGCGTTGCCTTCTGCCGGGCCTTGCCGCTGGCTCATTTCGCTGGATTATGATGAGACCTTGCGGGGGCACGATGCGCAGCAACCTGTGCCGCTGGAGTTTTTTGAGTTGATGCGCGCGTGGCGGCATCTGGGAATCCGCTGGGGAATCAATACCGGGCGTACCCTGCCTTATTTGTGCCAGGAATTGCTGCCTTGCTCCCCCTTCCTGCCTGATTTTATCTGCACATGTGAACGCTACGCCTATGTGGCTGATGACTCAGGTGTGCTCCGCCCGCTTGTGGAGCACAATGCGCAATGCCTCGCGCACAATGAGCATGTGCGTGAGATGGTGCGGCCGTTGCTGCATGCCCGGCTGGAGGCTCTGCGGCGGGATTGTCCGCAGCTGGAGTGGATTATAGCTGCTGAGGACCCTCTTTCTGTGGAAGCTGTGGATTCTGTGACTATGGATATCATCATGGCATACCTTGCAGAGTTCATAGCCTCGCTGGAGGGAGTGTCCGCACAGCGGGCCGGGCGGTATATGCGCCTGGCAGATGCCCGTTATTGCAAGGGAACGGCCCTGCAGACCGTGGCGCAGCTCTGGCAGGTGCCATGCAGTCATTGGGCCATGCTGGGGGATGGCCATAATGATATGCATGCCTTCCGCCTGTTTCCTGAGGCGTTCTGTGGTGCCCCGGCAACGGCGCATCCGGATGTGCTGGCATACCTCCGGAGCAGCGGTGGATATATTTCCTCAACCTCGGGTGTGATGGAAATTCTCCAGGCCTGGCATGGGCGGGTCATGACAGAAAGGGGATAAAATCCGTCTTAAAATTCGCTTTCGGCTTGACTTTTCGGGTAAAAGATAGTTACATATTCCCCCGTTAGCCCCTGGGGCTACTGACCATTCTCCCAATAGAGAAACAACAAACGACACATAACACCATTATGGGATCGCTTAAGAAGAGACGTAAGGCCAAGATTAACAAGCACAAGCGCAGCAAGCGCATGCGCCAGAACCGCCACAAGAAGCGTTTGCGTTACAAGTCCTAAGCTGCGCGCTTAGGCCACGTCCGCAAGCGACGCTGTTCTTT
>JAFYRS010000127.1 GCA_017546845.1 Akkermansia sp. | reverse complement strand
AGCGGGGCGAGCGGAACCCCTCGATTACAGTACAATGATATGGGAGCCCGTGCAACGGGCGGCATAAAGAGGCGAAATGCGCCCTCCCGTCGATTTCAATGCACGTTGGTATTGAATGAACGGCTATTTGCGTTGCTGGCGTATTCTTTTTATCCGCACATTATGCCGCCCGTTACACGGGCTCGGTGCTCATTTTTACTGAGGACGAGGGCCTTACGGCCCTCGCTACGATTATACCGCCCACTTTGTGGGCTCATAACGTCCAATACCTACGGTTCGTAAATTCTGATTTAACAATCTGCTACAAAGCTTGCTCTCCAGAACAATGAATCTCTCAGCTAATTGTTCCAACGAGTAAGAGCTTATATTTCTTTTCTGTTTACTGTCAATGCTAATTTGCGAAAACCCAAGGTTAAATACGGGGGTAGTGTTACGAAAACCCAAGGTTACGCCGAAAAACAGGGGGCTGATTTATTGCTGCCCGGTTATGGAGCGCGCCCCTTCGCGGTGCCTGACGGGGGCTGGAGAAAGCAGAGGAGGGCGTTTCACCGAGAACCGATGGTGCGGAGCCATTCCTTGTAGCGCAGGGGGGAGATTTCGCTTGGGCGGATTTCTGCGCGAAGACTCCAGAACACGGCGGTGTGGAGCACGGGGATGCCGCAGGCGGTGAGGTGGGAGTCGATGGCGGCCTTGTGGGCCAGCACTTCCTCGCGGGTGGGAGCGTGGACGACGCCCATAATCTGTGCGCCGCCGAACTTCTGGCCGCCGCTGCGCCAGTAGCAGTGGGTCATGCAGATGTGGCGGCCGCATTCTGCGCCGGCGCGTTCCTCCATGCCGGCGGGTACGGCCCAGTGGAAAAGCCCGGCGGCTCCGGTGCCGGTGCTGCGGTCGGCAGATTTGCGCTGGTGGTCCAGGAAGGTGGCAAAACGGCCAATGACCTTGCGGGAGTCGAGATTTTCGGCAATGCGGCAGTATTCCTCAGTGCTCAGGCCAAGGGCTGCGGCGCGCAGCTCCCAGGGGCAGGGGGTGAACTCGGCTGGGGAGAGGCTTTCCTTGAGGCTGAGGAGCACGCTCCATTCCTGCTCACTGAGCTGTGGGGTGGCGTGGCGCTGCATGGTGGGTAGCGCGGGCTGCTTGTCGCCTGGTTTCAGCCCGGCGCGGCGGGCGTGCCCCACGCCCAGGGCAAACATGCCCACCACGGGCAGGGCCACCCAGTCTGTCGCGCCGATGTGGCGCATGAGCAGGTTGTTGTGCTCCTCCACGCTGCCGTAGCCCGTGGGTACTTTCAGGGTGGTCCACAGGCGGTAATCGGCGCCGGGGGCAGCGGCATCGCTGCATTCGCGGATGACGACATGCCCGGTGAAGGGGTCGTTGTCGCGCAGCCAGGCATAGGCGCTTTCCAGCTTTGCTTCCGGTACTTGCCAGGCAATGAGCGCGCCCTCTGCCAGGCTGGTGGAAAGGAGGGTCTGGCGCACGCGGCGTATGGTGCCGGCAGTCAGCATGGCCTGCAAGCGGGCAATCACCTCTGCCTCATCCAGACCACAGCGCTCAGCAATGGCGCGGAAAGGGAAGCGGTGGAAGCCCTGCACGGCATCTTCTGCCACGCAGAGGAGGCGGTGGTTCACCGGGTCTGCTGCGCTGGCCGGGTAGCTCATTCGGCGCTGGGCTGGGGGTTGACGGTGCCGCAGTGGGTGAAGAGGGTGGGGTCGAGCTCCTTCAGGGCGCGGGCGGCGATTTCGCGGGCCTGTTCCGGTGTTTCCGTGAGGGCAAACATGGTGGAGCCGCTGCCGCTCATGAGGGCGGCGCGGGTGCCGGGTTGCTCCAGCAGCCAGTGCTTCATGCGCGCCAGCACGGGGAACTTGGCAAACACCGGGCGTTCCAGGTCATTCACCAAGGTGATGCCGTCCACTTTCTGCGGACCGTAGGAAATGCCCTTGAGCCGGCGGCTGCAGGTGAGGGCCTTGTAGGCACTGGGGGTGCTCACCCCGAAGGCGGGTTTGAGGAGCACAATGGGGCTGCTCCACCCGGCCAGCTCGGGCATCGGAGTGACGATTTCGCCGCGTCCCTGGCAGCGGCAGATGGTGGGGGTCAGGAAATAGGGCACATCGCTGCCCAGGTTGGCGGCCATGGCGCTGAGCTCTGCCAGGTCATAATTGGTGCCCAGGATTTCATTGACCGCCAGCAGGGTGATGGCCGCATCACTGCTGCCACCGCCGAGCCCGGCACCGTGGGGCACGTTCTTGGTAAGGGTGATGCGCTGCTTGGCCTTGCGGCCGTATGCCTTTTCAAACTCGCGGATGGCCTTGAATACCAGGTTGCTCTCATCCGTTGGCACGCCGGGGGTGTCGCACAGCAGGGTGGTGGTGCGGGAGTTGTGGAAATCGAGCGTGTCGTAGAGGTCGAGCGGCGCCATGAGGATGTCTACATTGTGGTAGCCATCTTCGCGCACCTTGGTCTGCACGCGCAGGGAAAGGTTGATTTTAGCCGGAGCCTTGTAAGTGGTCATGGTGAGTATGAAGTGTTAATCTCTGCGGGGGCGTTTGCGGGGTTGTTGCTTGCGCCGGGCCTCCTGTTCCATTTTCTGGCGTTCCTCTGCCGTGGGGCGGCGGATGATGTGCTCGCCGGCTTTGGCCTGGTTGGCGCGGTCGCGTGCCATTTGCTCAAAGTATTCGGGGTCAGACATCCAGAGGAAGCGGTTGTAGGCCTCGGCTTCCACTGCCTTGGCGCGGACCAGCTGGCGCTGTGCCTGCTCGCGCTCCTGCTCCAGGGAGTGCAGCTCCATGAGCGGGGTGAGCAGCAGCATGGAGGCCAGGAATGCCACCAGCACCAGCACGATGATGCCCGCCACTTTCAGCATGCCGCTGATACCCCGGGTGCGATTGATGCGCTGGGCTTCAATCTCCTCCAGGGTGGGGGTGCGCCGGGTGAAAAAAGGCGTGAGCATGGGGGTGGCGGCTGGGGGTGTTCAATCAGCGTTCGGCAAAGGGAACGAAGCGACCGCGGCGGGCCAGAACCAGGGTATGCAGGCGCAGCTGCTTGCCCTTGGAGGAGGCGGGCACCAGCGTGGTGCTGACCTCGAATCCGGCGCGGCGCAGGGTGGCTTCCAGGCGCTTGTCTGCCTTGGCAAGGTTGATGGCCAGCAGGCTGCCGCCCTTGAGCGCGTTGAAATAGGCCTGTGCATCGCCCAGTGTCATTTCGCAGCGGGTGTGGGCGCTGCGCAGCAGGATGGCATGCAGCGAGCCGGTGCGCTTGCGGCAGAGCTCGGCGGCGCTGGCGGGCTCGGTGCTTACGCGCTTGTCATCGAAAAGGGTCTTGTTTTCGCTGAACTCGCGATTCCATTTCACGATTTCGGCCACGGGCTCTGCCACGATGAAGCGTGCTTTTTCCTTGGGCAGGCATTCCATGGCTTTGGCCAGGCCGTAGCCCAGACCCAGCCCGGCAATCATGATGCAGGGCTGCCCGGCGCGGGTGATGGGTGAGGTGGCGAGTTCGGCCATGGCCTCCTCGCTGCCGTAGGTGAAGGAATTGGCGCAGGGCATACCGTCCAGCTGGAGGGTGAGCACGCCATCGCGCTCCCAGAGCTCCCACACGGAGCCGTTTTCGAGTACTTTTTCTCCCAGTTTGGTAAGGGGTTTCATAATTGGAGTATCAGTTCAAGGTGATGGAAACAGGACAGTGGTCGGAACCGGTGATATCGGGGTGGATTTCTGCGCTCTGCACGCGGGGCAGCAGGCTTTGCGACACGCAGAAGTAGTCGATGCGCCAGCCCACGTTCCGGGCGCGGGCACCGCCGCGGAAACTCCACCAGGAGTAGGCATCGCGTGCATCCGGGTGCAGCGTGCGGAAGGTATCGGCAAAGCCGGCTTGCAGCAGGGTGGTGAACCCGGCGCGCTCCTCGTCAGAGAACCCGGCAGAGAAGTGGTTGGAGGCCGGGCGTGCGAGGTCGATTTCCTCGTGCGCCACGTTCAGATCCCCGCAGAAGATGACCGGCTTCTTTTCTGCCAGGCCGGCCACATAGGCGCGGAAGGCGGCATCCCACTCCTGGCGGTAGGGCAGGCGGGCCAGTTCGTTCTGCGAGTTGGGGGTGTAGCAGTTCACCAGGTAGAAATCCTCAAACTCCATGGTGGCCACGCGGCCCTCGGTGTCATGCTCCGGGCAGCCTATGCCCAGTGTGGTGGAAAGCGGCGCTACGCGGCTGAGAATGAGCACGCCGGAATACCCCGGTTTCTGGGCGGGATTCCACAGGCTGTGTGGCCAGGAGGAGAGCCAGAGATCGCTGACCTGCTCCGGGCGGGCCTTGACTTCCTGCAGGCAGAGGATGTCCGGCTGCAGGGTGTCCATCTGCTCTGCCAGCCCTTTACCCAGGGTGGCGCGGATGCCGTTCACGTTCCAGCTGACGAGTTTCATGGCGGGTTTATTTGCGGTGGTGGGGGTGAATGGAGCGCAGCTTGTGCAGGCGTTGTTCCATGCGGGGGCGCAGGTTTTCCTCAATCCAGGCATTGGCGGCGGCAAGCCCCTCGGCCTTGTAGATGCGGCCAATCTGGGCTTCAACCCCGGTGGCGTTACCGGTGAGGCGCAGGAAGTTGTTGCTGGTGAACTCGATGAAGAGCGCTCCGTCTATCTCTCCCTTGAACGAGAGAATCCACTCGCGCACATAGAGCGCAAGCACGGCATCTCCCACCCAGGCCTGGGCGCGTGCAACGGGGTCTTGGTCAGGGCTTAAGGTCGGCATGGCGGTAAGGTGTTTTCTGTTGCGTTTTCTTTTGCTGCGCAGCATTGCTGCCGGCGTAGTCCAGTTCAATGGCAATGGTGCTGTGCGGCTGCGTGCTTTCGGTTTGGATGTAAAGAAGCTGCTGCGGAGGGCGGAGCAGGCTCAGCTGCATGGTGATGATGCGTTCCTCGACGGAGAAGTGCTGCCGCCCGCTGAGGAGGTCTTTGAGGTTGTTCCGCAGGCGGAATGTGCCTGGTTTGCGGCGGTTGGCGGTGCTTTCCAGTTCCCGGCAGGTCCAGATTCTCGGGCTGAGCCGCCCTTCGCTTTCCATGAGGTCGAGCGTTTCGCGCAGCGCGCTCACATTGGTGCCCTGCACAGGAATCTGCTCCGGCTCCGCCAGGGAGACGGCCAGTTTCATGGCCTCTGTGGGGTTGATGATAATCCAGTCTCCCGGATGAAGCCCCTCCAGCTCATCCTCTACGCTGTCCCGCAGGTCAATGAGGGCCTGGGTGCGGGGGTCAGAATGGCTGCAGCTTGCCACCAGGAGGGGCAGGGCTGCAGCCAGACAGAGAATGGTGCTGTGGAGAATCCGCATGGGCGGGTATCAGCCGCGGGAGCGCGGTTCGCGTTCGCCGGCGGTCTTGCCACCCGGCGCCGTGATGAACGGAGCGCCGCCCGTGGGGGCTTTCTGGGTAAAGGCTACGCCAGCCTGTTCAAAATCCTTGCCAGCCACGGGGAAATCCTTGCGCAGCGGGTGGTAGGGATAGCCCTCCCACATCATGATGCGGCGCAAATCCGGATGCCCGGTGAACTCGATGCCCATCAGGTCGTACTGCTCGCGCTCCAGCCAGTTGGCAGAGCGCCACACCGGCACCATGCTGGGTACGGCGTTCTCGGCTTCGCTCACCGGGGTGCGCACCAGCAGGTTGGCGCCGGTTTCTGCCTGGGTGATGGTGTAGTTCACCTCAAAGCGGGGTTCCTCGCCCAGGTGGTCCACGGAGGAAACACACACCAGCATGTCAAAACCGCAGGCATCCTTGGCGTAGCGCATGGCTTGCTCCAGGATTTCAGGTGCGATGGTCAGCGTGATGTCGCCGCGGAATTCCTTGGCTGTAATCTGCGGAAAACGGGTGCAGATCTTGTCTGCAGCGGTTTTCTGGAGAGCGGAAAGATTGATGTCGGACATGGTCGTGAAATCAGGGGTGCGGGATTAGTCCTGGGTGATGATGCCGGCCGGGATGGTGTGGGCGTTCTGAGCCTGGCGCAGGTCATGCTCCTTGAAGAAGCCCTTGAGCGGGTGGTCAGTGGCCATAATCTTGTCCTGCAGGGTGATGAGGCCTTGCAGCAGGGCTTCGGGGCGGGGAGGACAGCCGGAGATGTACACATCCACGGGCACAATCTTGTCCACACCCTGCAGCACGGAGTAGCTGCGGAACATGCCGCCGGTGCAGGCGCAGGCGCCGCAGGCAATGCACCACTTCGGGGCGGGCATCTGGTCCCAGATGCGGCGCACCAGGGCTGCCATCTTGTAGGTGATGGTGCCGCAGATGAACATGAAGTCGGCCTGGCGGGGTGCATAGCGGTTTACTTCTGCACCAAAGCGGGAAATATCATAGCGGGAGCAGGAGGCGGCCATGTACTCAATGGCGCAGCAGGAAGTGCCCATGGGCATGGGCCACATGGAATACTTGTGCATCCAGTTAATTGCGGCTTCCACGGTGGTGTAGACGAAACCGCCGTCTGCATCCGGGTCGCACATGAAGTTAGTCTCGAGTTCCTGAAGATTATCGCTGGCCATAATGGTACATACGGGGGTATAGCGCTGCCCCGCTCGCACTAGCATAGCGTATTTCGGGGGAAAGGCAAGCCAAATTTGGAAGCTCGGTTTTAAAAAGTGGCATATCGCGCGCGCTATTATTTGTGATGCTCTAATAAAATCTTGACGAAATGTAGACCAACGTATAGGATGTCACGCATGAACAAGCCCAAAATGCACTGGAGTGCGGCGCTTACAGCGCTGGCATTGACAATGGCAGCACCGGCTTATGGTCAGGAGTCAACAGGGGACCCGTTCCTGGATGCAATGATGATGGACCAGCAGGCTGCCAAGGAAGATGTGGTTCCTGCGGAAAAGCCGCAGAGAGACGTTTTTGATGAGGCCGCCGCTCGTGCGAAGACAACAGCAGGGAAGGCCCCGCAACAGGTGGAGACAAAGCTGGTTTCGGCTGCGTCTGATACCAGGCTGCTGGATGAGGCCGATGTGCTGCGTGAGCTGGGGCCCACCACGGGGTTGTTCCAGAACGATGCCTCCTTTGACGGTAAGCGGGTTGCCGGTGTGGAACTCAGCTACACGGGTGACAAGGTGCTGCCGGATCAGCGTCTGCTGGACGTGGTGCAGACCCGTGCGGGGAGCGAGTATTCCTCTGTGCGGGTGAATGCTGACCTGGAGCGCCTGATTGAACGCAGTCTGGTGGACCCGGATGCCACGGTATCCGTGCAACCGAGCGGAGATGCCGTCAAGGTGATTTTCAATGTGCGCTCCAGCAGCGTGATTGCCGGTGTGGGCTTTACCGGCAACGTGGAGTTTGACGATGAGGATTTGCGCGAGACCTGCAAGCTTCAGCCTGGTTCTGTTCTCAGCGATACGACGCTGGCCGCCGCGCGCGCCAACATCATCAAGGCATACCAGGAAGCCGGCTATCCTGATACGCAGGTGAGCTGGAAAGCCAATGCCACCGAGAACAAGACCTATAAGGACGTGGTGTTCGAGATTACTGAAGGCCGCGAGGTGAGCATGAACACCATCGAGTTTGAAGGTAACACGGCCTTTGATGGCGAACAGTTGCGCCAGCTCATGCAGACCAAGGAGCGCGGGCTCTTCACCTGGTTCACCAAATCCGGTCGCGTTGACCGCGAGCAGGTGGAGGATGACCTGGAGGCTGTGGTGAAGCATTACCGCAACTATGGTTATCTGCGTGCCCGCCTGGCCAATGTAGAATACAAGACCAGCGCCAACGCTGAAGGCCGCCAGCGGCTGCATCTCAAGGTGACGGTGGAGGAAGGCCCCCGCTACATGGTGCGCAACGTGAGTTTCGGGCCGCTCAAAGTCTATACCCAGGCTGAACTGGAGCCGGGGCTGAGCATGCTCAATGGTGATATCTATTCACTGCAGAAGGTGTCTGATGACGTGACGATGATTCGCCGCTACTACGGCGCCAAGGGATATGCTGATGCTGATGTGCGCCCCGACATCAACGAGGCCGGTGTGGCAGCGGATGGTACGCACCTCATTGATATCCGTTACGATGTGACCGAGGGTGAACCATACAAGGTGGGCCGCATCAATGTGCGTGGCAATACCAAGACCCGCCAGCATGTCATTCTGCGCGAACTGCCGCTCAAACCGGGTGAAAACCTCAACTCGGTGGACCTGGAGACCGCCAAGAAGCGACTGGATAACCTGAACTACTTTGACCAGGTTGAGGTGTCACAGGGGCTTTCCTCCACCAGCGGCTACCGCGATATCAACGTGAACGTGCACGAGAAGATGACCGGCAGCCTGACGCTGGGCGTGGCGTTCTCTACTGTGGAAAATGTGTACCTCTACACCACGGTGACGCAGTCCAACTTTGATATCCGTGGCTTTGTCAACGGTGGTACCTTTGTGGGTGGTGGTCAGCGCCTGACGGTGAGCGCCAAGCTGGGTACGGAGTATACGAGCGCATCCATCTACCTGCTCGAACCCTGGTTCCTTGACCAGAAACTGGCACTGGGTAATGAGCTGTACTTCTCCAACTCCTCCTACATGAGCGATTATTATGAGCAGGAGAACTACGGCTGGGCAGTGTCTCTGCGCAAGTCTGTTTCCGACCTCACTTCGGTGAAGTTTGAATACCGCCTGGAGCAGTACGGAATTGATACTCTGCGCTGGGCTCCCATCTTCTTCCAGGAACAGAAGGGCGACTACACCCGCAGCCATTTCCGCGTGAGCTGCGATTATGACTCCCGCGATTCCATGGTTACTCCGCGCTCGGGCGGCCACCTGGAAACCCACCTGGGATACAGCGGCCCCGGCAGCACGGAGCAGACCTACAGCGTGGGTGTGAGCGGCTCGTATTACTACAATTCCTTCTGGGATTCCATCTTCAGCGTCAACTTCGGCCTGGAAACGGTGGATGCTGTATCCGGGGACAATGTGCCCATCTTTGAGCGTTGCTACCTGGGTGGGCCTGCCAACCTGCGTGGTTTCCGTTACCGCGACGTGGGCATGATTGATGAGGCTCTTTCCGGCGATGAAACCATGGGTGGCAAGTCCTCTGCCTATGTGCAGTTCGAGGTGACTCTGCCTGTGGTGGAATCCGTGCGCTTTGCCATGTTTGTGGACATCGGCTTCGTGCATGAGGACAGCTTCGACTTTGCTCCCAATGAACTGGCGGCAGACTACGGTATCGGTCTGCGTATCAACCTGCCTATGGGCCCGCTGGCTGTGGACTACGCCATTCCGTTCAAGAGCGAGAACTGCGCAGATGACGATGGCCAGTTCCAGTTCTACGTGGACTACAAGTATTGATGCCCGCATGGGCCTGCTATGAAAAACACCCCCGGTTGCCTGTTGCAACCGGGGGTGTTTTCGTGAGCGTGAGGGGGAGGATTATTCGTCGCCTTCGCCCTGGTACTGGGACTGAGCCCTGCTCAACCGTTCCTCTGCAATCTGGTAAAGCTTTTCCGCCTTGCGGGAATTGCCCGCCTTTTCCCAGGCGGAGGCAATCATCTTCTGGATTTCCACTTCCTTCTTCAGTTTGAAGAAATCGCCGCCGCCGGATTGCACGTGTTTATCATAAAGCTTTTCGGCATCCTTTGCCAGGGTGCTCCAGGCGCGGGGCGGGGCATCATCCCCCAGAAAACTCATGTACTGGGAAAGCAATTGCCCGAAAATGTCCCCGCGCTTGGTGTATTTCTTGAGTTGTTTGCGGTAGAGCGTGGCCATGCCGGTCAGGTTATTCGCTTCCTTGTAAGTTTCGGCCTGGCGTTCAACGGCGCTGAGAACAAGGTCTGCCCGGTCATCTCCACCGCGTTTGTTGAGCTGGCTCATGGAGCGCCGCATGGCCATCTGCTTGCTGGCGGCGTTTTTGCCTGCCAGCAGGTACTTGTCCTCCACCTCTGCGGCAAGGTCAAGCAACTCGGAGTTTTTCTTGCTCAGGCGGATGAGGTCTGTGTCAATCTTTCGCCAGGTGGATACTGGCGGCAGGTGTTCCTGGTCGTGCCCCAGTATCTTGATGTAGTGCGCCCAGGATACCGTCTCGTTCGGGAAGGCATTAGTCACATAGCGGGCAGAGCTCTGAGCCCCGGTCACGCAGCCGATGCGCACCAGGTAATTGGCCAGCACCATGGCATCTGCCGCAGGCTCCATTTTGGCATCCGTTGTCTTGACGTCCCGGTTCAGAAGCACGGATTCGTGCTGGGAGCGCCCGGAGCAGGGGTTGGTGAAGCGGCCGCTGTTGTACCCGTATGAATTGGTTTGCACCCAGGTGGTGGCATCGGTCAGGTTCACCATCCAGGCATGAGGGCCGCGGTCGCCATCGCCCACGATGTACACAGCCGGCACGCCGCGGCACTTGCCTGTGTTGCAGGCAAAGTATCCCTGGTCGCGGCACACACCGCCTTCTTTGCGGATTTCTTCGAATGAGTAGTTTTCGTACGGGTCTTTGTTATTGGCCGCGCGTTCCATCAGGTATTTGATGGAGTTGTAAGCCGCACCCCAGTTAGCCTGGCTGTAATTGGTGTTCTCTGCGGCCCAGTCGAACTCAGACTGCGGCAGGCGGACGTCTACCACATGGATGAGCTGGGAGATGCTCAGTTTCTTGATATCGGTCACCAGTTTCTTTTTTGCATCCATCTGGCGCAGGTAGGCGCATACCTCCGGCACGGTGAGCATGGGTACGTTTGTATCGCGGTACAAGCCCCTGGATTCGCACACTGCCGGGCTCATCAGTGCGCCTGCAATGGTGAGGTTGAGGTACTTGCCCCGTTCTTTCGGCTCCAGGTCATGCCATATCTGGTAGAAAAGGTTGAGGGAATGCGCGGCGTTTTCATCCCGTCCTTCCTGGGTCATGTAGCTCTGCAGGAAGAGATGCAGCGGGCGGCTTTTGTCGCGCAAGGCCCAGCGCAGGAAATCCGCCCCGCTGTTGTCATTGTCATCGCCTTCCCGGGCAGCCAGCTTGCCCAGCTCTGCTGGCGTGGCCATCTGGATGAGCAGGCAGATATCTACCGCCTGTACCAGGTTGCGGTTGTTTTTGTATTGCCCGTAGTTGAGCTTCCCGTTGCCGGTGTAGGCAGGTATGCTCTCCTTGATTTTGGCGCGCATGGCGTTTTCAAAGGCTGCGAAGTCCCGCTTTTCCAGCAGGTTGTCGACCATGGCGTCAAACTTCTTGCGCGTGCTGATGCTGTTGGCATTTGCACCGTGCAGGGGAAGCTCCTCAATGACCTCGGGCTCTTCGGCCCGCTGAAGAAGCTTATCGACGGCGGGCTTCCTGTCTTCGCTACCTGCGCGGGGCTAATCCTGCTCGCGGAGAAAATCGACGATCCCGGCCGGCGCGACGACACGAGGCCCGAGAAGTGGTTTGGCGTTCTTCCTGTGGCGGTGAAGCGCAATGCCTACGGGCGGCAGCTCGGCAGCTTCACGACGCGCGGCGATTTCGACGGCAAGCACGACTTCCCGATGACGTTTATCCGCGCCCCGGCCATAACCGAGGTCCTCTCTCCGGATGTCGAAACGCTCTCGGCTTTCGACGGACGCCCGACGTCCGTCCGCTGGCGCAACATCACCGCCTTCACCTGGCATCCGGAGCTCAACGCCACGGCCTAATCGCAAAAATGGTATAATGTCCGCATGACACTCCAGCAGCTCAAGTATGCAGACGCAGTCGCGACGTGCGGTAGCATCAGCGAGGCCGCACGCCGGGTTTTCGTCACGCAGCCGACGCTCACCGAGTCGATTCGCGCGCTCGAAGAGGAGCTTCGCACAGCCACTTTCACCAGGTCGACGCGCGGCATAGCCGTCACGCGAGAGGGCGAGGAGTTTCTCGCCTCGGCGCGGCAGATCCTGGACGACGCGGCGCGCATCCAGGAGAAGTTCACCGGCAAGGCCGTCAGGCGTCCGCAGTTCGCCGTCTCGTGCCAGCACTACGCATTCGCGGTCGAGGCGTTCATTGAGGTCGTGAAGAAGTGCGGCGCCGAAAGCTACGACTTCACGCTGCGCGAGACGGTGACGAGCGAGATCATCGACGACGTTGCGCGCATGAGAAGCGAAATCGGCGTCCTGTACCTCTCGCGGCGCAACGAGCGCGCGCTGACGAAGATGCTGAAGAAGGAGGAGCTTTCCTTCGAGGAGCTTTTCGCCTCGCGTCCCCATGTCTTCATCGGCAAGCGGCATCCGCTCGCGAAAAAGAAAGGCGGCGTGACGCCCAAGGAGCTGGACGCATACCCCTTCATCTCGTTCGAGCAGGGCGTGGAGAACGCGCTCTACTTCGCCGAGGAGGTGATGCCGTCGATCGACCGCAAGAAGAACATTCGCGTGCGCGACCGGGCGACGATGACCAACCTGATCCTCGGCTTGAACGGCTACACGGTGGCATCAGGCGCGCTCTCGCGCGAACTGAACGGGCCCGACGTCATCGCCGTTCCGCTGAAGATGGACGACTTCATCCGCGTCGGGCTCGTCACGCGCACCGGCGTCTCGCTTTCGGCGTCCGGCGAGGTGTTCGTCTCCGCCATCCGCAATCGCTGCGCCGACGGGGTCTATAAACTCGGCGCCATCAACGGCGCCAAGTTCCTCGCCGAGACGAAGAAGCTCGGCAAACGCATACGATAGAGCCCCTGTGCTTCTGATGGATGCACGAGCACATCAGCGGTCTTCGCGTACGACGCGGAAGGTGACATTAGGATAGCCGGAATTGACCTTGCGCGATTCGGAACGCGCCTCGGTACGACACTCGGTGCGTTTCGAGTTGAATGCGCCGCCTTTGACGGCAACATTCCCTTCGCCGCGTTTCGTAGATGTCATCTCCCAGCAGTTGCCCCAGAAGTCGCTCAATGGTCGTGGAGAAGCGGTGGAGCTTCGCCTCGGGATTCACCTGCATCCGGCCGCGATCCCGTTGCCCGCCGCGCCTTCCGCCTTCTCCGCGTTCTTGCGCGAACGTGCAAACCGCAAGTGCCGATACGGCGAGTGTAATGATTAGCTTGTTCATGGTTGTGTTCCTTTCTTGTTTGTGGTTGCGTCCATCCTTAAGAACGCAATCGAAGCGAAAATTCTACACCACTCAACACGAAAAACCGAAAATAGTGTATAATGTGCAATGTTTTCCTTGGGGTATTTTGCCTCGAAACAAGGAGTGAGGATAATATGCCATACGCGGTGCTAGAAAAAGAGATTGGAAGACTTGACGAAACGCAGCAGAACGCTGTCGTTCT
>JAFYRS010000126.1 GCA_017546845.1 Akkermansia sp. | reverse complement strand
TCCACCGCGGCTACGGCAGCGGGCTGAACCGGCTGAACGGCGGGTGCCGGGGCCTGCTGGGCAGGCATGGCCGGGGGCGGGGTGATGGAGGGAACGACAGCCAGGCCGCTGCTGCTTTTGGCAATGTTGCCGCGCAGCATTACGCCGCCAATGACGAGCAGGTGCACCACGATGAGCCCGAAGATGATGCGCAGCACGGTGGTGGGGCTGGTGCGGTCTACCACAAGCCCGGTGTCAGAGTGGTGGCGCTTCTGCTTCAGGTTGTCGTCTACGAAAGTCTTGAGGAAATGGCGTTTGGGTTTGGCGCGGCCGAGGTCAGAATTGCGGAATGTGGCTTTGGAATCTCTTTTCATAAAATGGTCAATCTGAGGAGGGGGGGATTACAGATGAAGGGTGCTCTTCACGGCGTTGCGGAAGCATTCGCCGCGCTGTACATAGCCTGTGAACTGGTCGAAGGAGGAAGTGCCGGGGGAGAACAGCACCACATCGCCACGTTCGGCAATCTGGTGGGCGGCCTCCACGGCTTCGGGCACGGTCTGCACCTTCACCACGCGGCAGACCGGTGCAAAGGTCTGTTCCAGCTGGTCGGCAATCTGCCCGAACACGATGCAGGCGCGGGCTTTCTGCGCCAGCATGGGGTTGATGGCGGTGTAATCCAGCCCCTTGTCCTTGCCGCCTGCCAGCAGCACGATGGGACGGGTCTGGGAGCGCACGGCGGCCTCGGTGGAGTGCAGGTTGGTGCTCTTGGAGTCATTCAGCCACAGGATGCCGTCCATTTCCGCCACGGTTTCGCAGCGGTGACCGGGCGGGCAGAAGGAACGCACGGCGGCGGAGATGGTGGCGTCATCCAGCCCTACGGCGCGGCAGGCCAGGGTGGTGGCCATGGCGTTTTCGGCGTTGTGGGCCTGTTCCAGCGCAGTGCCGCGCAGCGGGGTGAGCACCTGGCCGGCTTCGCAGATAGCGCCGTTCTCAAAGTAGAGCTGCCCGGTGGAAACCACGGAGGAGAAGCCCACGCGGCGGGGCGTGATGCCGGGGAGCTCATCGCCCTCGCGCACAATGGCGAGCTGGTCTGCCCCCATGTTCTCAAAGATGCGGAGCTTGGCGTTGAAGTAGTCCTCCACCTTGGTGTAGCGATCCATGTGGTCGGGCGCAAAATTGAGCCAGATGGCCACCTCGGGCTTGAAATCAACGATGGTTTCCATCTGGAACGAGGAAACTTCCAGCACGGCGAATTCCGGCTGCGGTTCCATGAGGGCTACTTCGCTGAGCGGGTAGCCGTAGTTGCCGCAGGCCTTGGCGGTCTTGCCGGCAGAAAGCAGCACGTGCTCCATCAGGGCGGTGGTGGTGGTTTTGCCGTTGGTGCCGGTGATGGCAATGATGCGGCCGCCGTAGTAGTGCCAGGCGAGTTCGGTTTCGCCGATGAGTGGTGCGCCGTGGGCGGTGAAGGCGAGGGTCCAGGGAATGTCGCCTTCGATGCCGGGGGAGAGAATCACCATATCTGCCGCGTAGGCGCGGGCGTGTTCCTCTGTGGCGCCGGCTACCAGTGCCACACCGGGTTCGTTGCAGGTGGCGGCAGTATTGGAGTCGAAAATGCAGACCTCAGCTGCACCCTTGGCGAGTGCCAGTCTGGCGGCGGCAATACCGCTGCGGCCGCAGCCGAGTACCGCTATCTTTTTACCCGTGAGTTCCATGGTGATGAAAAATGTTGAAAGTGTTAGATATTGAAGCAGGCCGGCAGAAGCGCGATGCCGGTCACAGCCAGGAAGAAGGCGATAATCCAGAAGCGAACGCAGACCTGGGTTTCGCTCCAGCCGCATTTCTCGAAGTGGTGGTGAATCGGTGCCATGCGGAAGAAGCGGCGGGGCTCACCATAAAGCTTGCGGCTGACTTTGAACCAGCCCACCTGAATCATCACCGAGCAGGCTTCTGCCACGAACACGCCGCCAATGATGACCAGCAGCAGCTCGGAGTGCGTGCACACGGCTACTGTACCCAGCGCACCACCCAGGGAAAGGGAACCGGTGTCGCCCATGAAGACCTTGGCGGGGTGGGCATTGAACCACAGGAAGCCAAGGCAGGCAGAGGCGATGCAGAGCAGGTAGCAGACGAGGGGATTGTTGCCGGAGAACAGGATGAACGACGCGACGATGATGTAGGCAAGGGAGGCGATGACCATGCAACCGCTGGCAAGACCGTCCAGGCCGTCGGTCAGGTTCACGGCGTTGGAGGCGCCGATGATGACCAGCATGGCAAAGGGAATGAAGAAGATGCCCAGGTCCAGGGTGCCGTAGAAGGGAACCAGCACGCGGGCAATGGTGGGGTCGAGGTAGTAGAGATACCCGGCGCAGGCAATGGCAGCCACCGCCTGCAGGGCAATCTTGAACCAGCCGCTCACGCCGTCGGTGCTTTTCCTGGTGATTTTGGCCCAGTCATCCAGGAAGCCCAGGATGGCGGTCACGCCCATGACCAGCAGGCAGCACTGGAGCTTGGGGTTGCCCATGTCCAGGAAGAGGAGGCTGGTGAGCATGATGAGCCCGATAATCATGATGCCGCCCATGGTCGGAGTGCCCACCTTGGCCTGGTGCTCGGGAGCGAGTACGCCGCCGCAGGCCTGGCGGATGGGCTGCCCCGCCTTCATGGCGCGCAGCACGGCAATGAGCTTCGGCCCGATGAGCATGGAGCCGATGAAGGGCACCAGCAGGGCCAGCAGGAGCTGCACCTCGAAGGGCAGGTCGTAAATAAAATTAATCATACGTCAGGATTGGGGGTTAAGGGAGGGAAAGAGTTCGTACATGCTGCGTTCCATGCCGGCGGAACGCGAGCCTTTGAAGAGCAGGGCATCGCCCGGCTGCATGAGCGCACGCAGGGCGGCGGCGGCTTCTGCCGGGGTGTTCACCAGCAGTGCCGGGATGCTTTCGGAAGCTGCCTGGCAGAGCGCCAGCGTTTCCGGGCACTCCGGGCCTACCACCACCACGGCGGCATAGCCCAGGGAGGCTGCGCACCAGCCCATATCGGCATGGGC
>JAFYRS010000125.1 GCA_017546845.1 Akkermansia sp. | reverse complement strand
GAAGCTTCCGCTGCTCCCGCCGCAGTATACACACCTCCTCCTCCTGCCGTAATCAACAGCCTCAAGCTTTACAATGTAACCGCTGCTGACCTGCTGGCCCGCATGTGCGCCCAGGCTTCCTGCGAGTACCGCGTGGAGGAAAACGCTGTGGTGGTGTACCAGAAGGGTGCGGGCTCTCACCGCATGACCCGCCGCCAGTGGACAGTGCGTCCGTCTTTCTTCTACGGTTCTGAAGAAGGTGGAGAAGATGATGAAGAAGAGAATGATTTCTCCTCCGGCAGCTCCCGCCGCACGAAGAAGATTGACGCCAAGGCCTCCCTTATCGACATGGGTGTGAACTTCCCGCAGGGTGCCACGGCTAAGTACTCTCCTGTAACGGGCGTGCTTACCGTAACCAACACTGATGATGAGTTGGACACCGTTGAGGAAGCCATCAACAAGTTCCGCCAGGATATGCCCAAGATGGTGAAGGTCAGCGCCAAGTTTGTGGAGATTTCTCAGACGAACGAGGAAGAACTTTCCTTTGACTGGGTAATCAATCCCTTCTCCATCAGCAATTCCGGTAACACATACCTCGGTGGCGTGAACGGCACCAATTCTCTGCCCAAGCGCACATTGGATGACTTTGTGTCCAGCGGCGGCAATGCTTTCAGTCAGAATGGCAGCGGCTCCTGGCCGATTTCGACCACTCCGGGTGTGAATGCGGCTCGCGATGCCATCTCTAACGGCCTGATGACGGGTGGCCTTCGTTCAGGTTCCGGCGCAATCACCTCTGGTGCTCTGCAGAACCTGATTACTTCCGGCTCCGCTGGTGCTTCTGCAACTTCCACGGTTGCTCCTGGTGTGATGTCTCTTTCCGGCATTTACAACAGCGGCTCTTACCAGATGATTATGCGCGGCCTTTCTCAGAAGAAGGGCGTGGACGTGATGTCTGCTCCGAGCCTGGTCATCAGTGGTGATGAACCCATGGATTACGCTCCGCAGCCTGATCCCCTGGCATCCGACCAGAATGATGAAACCGGTTGCGCTAAGATTGAAGTAGTTCGCCGCTTCGTATATCCGACGGAATACGATGAACCCCAGATTATGGGTTCCGGCAACAACAACTGGAACAATAATAACGATAACCGCAATAACGACGACTACTACAGCAGCTCCCCCGTGGCAGCACCGGCCAACCCGAGCAGCTGGGGTGTGGAAGAAGTGGGTGTGATGCTCCGCTTCCAGATTGAGCCGCTCAAGGAAGGCGATGGCGATATCGTTCGCTTCAAGCGCTTTGAGATTCGCGTGGTGGACTTCGAAGGTTTCGTGAACTACGGTTCTCCGATTACGACCTCTCAGTCCAACTCCAAGGAGATTCGCGACATCGTGCTGACGGAAAACCGCATCGATATGCCCATCTTCAGCCGTCGTTACATCAACTCCAATCCCTGCGTGTATGATGGTCACACCATCGCCATCGGTGGTATGATTCAGGACGAGGTGCAGAAGGTCGAAGACAAGGTGCCCGTATTCGGTGACCTGCCTCTGATTGGTCGTCTGTTCCGCAGCAATGCTGAATCCCACATCCGCAAGAACCTGATGGTGTTCGTCACGGCAGATGTGATTGACCCCTTCGGCAAGCCGATGCGCAAGCGCGATACCGGTACGACCGCAGCGGGTGCCAACAACTCCGTTCCCGGTCTCTTCCCGGATGACGGTCTTGTGAACCCCTGATCTGACCTGGTTCATTGGTAATTTTGCCCCGCTCCGGAAACCGGAGCGGGGCGATTGTTTTTGTAGATGCTGCACCAGGAAGCACCCAAAAATGGCGCCAATTGTAAAAAAGTAAAAAAAATCTTCATATTTTGCTTGCATTTGGGTAGGCGTTGTGCTAAATTGTGCTCGCGCTGGTGGCAACTGGTGCAAAACAAAAGAAAGTCTGGATCGTCTAGAGGCCTAGGACTCGCGCCTTTCACGCGCGCAACACGGGTTCGAATCCCGTTCCAGATGTGAAACGCTTCCACTGAAAAGTGGAAGCGTTTTTTTAGGTCTGAATTATGTCTGCTCTGTTGAATAAATTGGTTGACTTTCGTGAGCTGAAGCGCCTCCTGGTGCTGATGCTGCCGCTGTATATGGCGAACCTGCTGAATATGGGCATGGGGGTGGTTGATACCATTGTGGCTGGCAAAGCAGGCCCGGAGCAACTGGCAGGTGTTGCGCTCGGTACATCCGTCACGGTGCCGATTATGGTGGCAGTGGGGGCGGTGCTCACAATCGTGGGCCCCATGATTTCGCGTTTGCGCGGGGCGGGGTGCGAAGGTAAGGTCGGGCTGCTGCTCAACAATGCCAAACTGCTTTCTGTGGTATTGATGGCGGTGGAAGTGGGGGCGCTTCTGGCAGGGGTGCATGTGTTCGCACTGGTGTCGGATGACCCAGACATGGCTCAGGTGGCTCAGGAGTATTTATATTACCTGGTATTGGCCGTGCCGGCAAGTGTGATGATGCGCGCCCTGCAGGGGCATTTTGAGGGGTACGGGCATACACGCCCGGCCATGTTGATTTCCCTGTTCGGTCTTATATTGAATATTCCCCTTAACTATATATTTGTGTTCGGCTGGGGGTGGGTACCCGCCATGGGTGGTGCAGGTTGCGGCCTGACCACTGCTCTGGTGCATTATCTGATGGCGGCGGCTCTGGTGGTGCTCATGGTGGTGTATCCGCGCTATCGGCGCAATCTGGTGCACATGTGGGCCAACCGGAGGCCGGAGTGGAGTGTGGTGCGCAATATATTCGGCAAGGGGTTACCGCTTGGGGTGGCATCGCTTTGCGAAATGAGTTTCTTCTGCGTTGTTACCCTCGTGATAGCACCGCTGGGGGTGCTGGCGGTTGGTGCGCATCAGATAGCAATCAACGTGTCAGCGGTGTTGTTCATGTTCCCTCTGTCGCTGAGCATTGCCACATCTATTCGCTCGGCTTATCATGTAGGCGCGCGCGATAAGGAGCGCTTTAATGCGCTTTTCCGCACTAGTGTTACCTTCATGCTGCTGGTGGTGCTGCTCTCTGCCGGTCTGACCGTGCTTTTCCGCCGCGAAATCATCGGACTGTATACAGCGGATGCCGCTATCATTGAAGTTGCGGCGGCGCTGCTCTGCATGTGCGCGGTCTACCAGCTTTCTGATGCGTTGCAGGCGCTCATGAGCGGGTTGCTCCGTGGCTGCCATGATACGCACGCCATTACCTGGGCGAATATGTTCTCGTATTGGGTGGTGGGTTTCCCTCTGGCCTGTATTCTGATACGGACCGATTACCTCGTACCGGCCATGGGCGCCATGGGTGCCTGGGTCAGCTTTGTTGTGTCGCTCACCATTACGGCGGCGCTGCTGAGTTGGCGTTTTGCGTATGCCCGCAAGCGCGTTTTTGAAAAAAATGCGGTGTAGGAGAGAAAAGTCGCGTTATTTTGCTTGACGCGTGGCAGAGATGAGCGTATAGTGGGTGCCCCGCACTACAGGTGTAGTGTGGCCTAAACACATACAAAGAAAAACACAAACGATGAAGACCCACGTGAAGAAAGGTGATAACGTCGAAGTTATCGCTGGCAAGAACAAGGGCAAGCGTGGTGTTGTTCTTTCCGTGAATGCCAAGAAGCAGACCGTGACGGTTGAGGGTGCCCGCATCCTCAAGAAGGCTACCAAGCCCACCGAAGCTGATCCTGAAGGCGGCATCAAGGAAATCGACGGCGCCATCCACATCTCCAATGTGAAGAAAGTGAGCTGATGCCGCAAGGCTGAAACTCCGCGCTTAAGCCATCAACAAACTAACTATTAACAAGAGCTGACCCGCTAATATTATGAGCACACCTACATTGCTTACATACTACAAGGAGACGGTCACTAAGGCCCTCCAGGCGAAGCACAACTATGCCAACGTGCATCAGATTCCCCGTCTTGAAAAGATTGTGGTGACCACGTGCATGGGCAAGCACCCCGACCGCAAGCAGGCTGTTGAGGATGCTGTTG
>JAFYRS010000124.1 GCA_017546845.1 Akkermansia sp. | reverse complement strand
GGCGGTGAGCCCGGCGGCGATGCTACGGGCATCCGGCGCGGCTGTGCCTGCGGTGTTGCGCAGGCAGAGGGCCTGCTGCCGCATGGTGAGTTTCCATTCGCCCGCGGCTTCGCATTCGTAGAGGTATTCGGTGGCTTCGGCGAAGGTGCAATCCCAGGCCTCGGCGGCGGCTTCGACTTCGGCCTCGCGGTGGGAATCGAGCCAGCGGAGGCGGGCGCATTCTGCGGTGTCGCGGCCATCCAGTATGGTGCTGATGGGGAAGAGCGGTCTGACCTTGTAGTATTTGCTGCCTTTGCTTTCGATGCAGATGCTGCCCTCCATGGCCATGAGCGCGCGGGTAGGTACGTCATCGGGCACATCGCAGCTGGTGCCGAGTTCCCAGAGGGAGACAACGCGTTGCCCGGCGGGCAGCAGCCAGCGGACACAGCGGAGCACGCCCTCGGCATCGGGTTCTGCGGCGAGGATGCGGTTGCGGGCTTCCACTAAATCGGCAGCTTGCAGGAGGATGAGGCTGGTGCAGGGGGCGCCGTCGCGCCCGGCGCGGCCGGATTCCTGGAGGTAGGCTTCCGGGGAGGAGGGGGTGCTCCAGTGGATGACGGAGCGGACATCCGGCTTGTCGATTCCCATGCCGAAGGCTATGGTGGCTACGAGGATGGTGATTTCGTTGCGCAGGAAGGCATCCTGGAGTTGTTCCCGCTGCCCGGCGGGGAGCCCGGCGTGGTAATGGGCGGCGGGGTAGCCGCGGGTGGTGAGTTCTCCGGCCAGCCATTCGGTTTCCTTGCGGGTGCGGCAGTAGATGATGGCGGGCTGGGCATCGTGCTTTTCCAGATGCGCCAGCAGGGCGGGCATGCGTTCCTGCACGGGCTGGCAGATGCGGGTGATGTTTGGGCGGTAGGGTGAGAGGACGACCCGGTTTGCGGCGGGAATCCGGAAGGTTTTTCCCAGGTCCTGCTGCACGCGCGGTGTGGCGGTTGCGGTGAGCGCCAGGGTGGCGTGCGGTCGGAGTTGTTGCTGCAGGGCAGGGAGTTTCAGGTAGTCGGGGCGGAAGCTGTGCCCCCATTCGGAGACGCAGTGGGCTTCATCCACCGCGAACAGGGAGAGCCGGATGCCTGCCAGTGTCTGCTGCAGTTCCCGGTTTTCCAGGGATTCCGGGGCTACAAAGAGGAGCCTCAGTT
The DNA here is from genome assembly GCA_017546845.1 of Akkermansia sp. Taxonomy (GTDB): domain Bacteria; phylum Verrucomicrobiota; class Verrucomicrobiia; order Verrucomicrobiales; family Akkermansiaceae; genus Akkermansia. Next base: position 3,974 of record JAFYRS010000124.1, on the reverse strand, counting down.
CCCCGGCGGTGACGCTGCCCAGCACGGCGCTGCGTTCCTCCGGCTCCAGGGTGGAGTCGAAACGCGCGGCGGCTATGCCCAGGCTTTTCAGGGTTTCGCACTGGTCGCGCATGAGGGCGATGAGCGGCGATACGACTAGCGATGTGCCGCCCAGCAGCTCGGCGGCTGCCTGGTAGCACAGGCTTTTGCCATGGCCGGTGGGCAGAACTCCCAGGGCATTCTGCCCGGCCAGCACGAGCTCGATAATCTGGCGTTGTCCGGCGCGCAAGGCGCTTTTGCCGAATTGGGTCAGGATGTGTGTTTCTGCGGCCTCGGTGAACTCCATGCGGTTATTGTAGCAGCTTGCGCGGTGGTGAAAAGTCCAAAATGTGGATTTTGTGGTTGAAATGGGACCGGAACTCGCGTAGGATAGCAGGGTGAGCCTCTGTTCTGTGGCTTGCGCCCTGTTCAGAAAAACAACCAATAGAAAGACCCTGTAAGATGAAGAAGTTTGCCCTTGCTATCATTGCCGCTGTGTTCACTCTGGGGATGACCCAGGCTCAGGAGCCGGCTCCGGTTGCTCCCGCCACTCCCTGCGTGAAGAAGTGCTGCGCCAAGAAGGCAGAATGCCCGAAGAAGGCCGATTGCGGCACCGACAAGTGCTGCGCCAAGGATAAGGCTTGCCCGGACAAGCCCTGCTGCGCCAGGATGAAGGAATGCCCCAAGCCCTGCGCTGCGCAGAAAGGCTGCTGCAAGAAGAAGGTGTACTGCCCGAAGAAGCATGATTGCACCCGGAGCAAGTGCTGCCCGAAAAAGGCGGCATGCCCGGAGAAGAAATGAGCCGTTTTCCCGGCTGAACAGTCATCCTCCATGCGGTTTTTGCCGTGTGGAGGCTTTTTGTTAGGGATTGAGGGTGAAAAAACGCGAAAAACTACCAAAAAGATAGGAAAAATGCGTCAGAAAGTGAATTTATGATTGCCAAAAGGAGCGAAAGAGGGTAATCTGGGCGCAAGGAGAGATAAAATAGAAAGGAAACAGAGATGATGAACACGAGTACCCTGAAGAAGTTGACCGTAGCATTACTGAGCGCCGTTTTCCTCGGAAGCGCCGTTGCCCAGGATGTGAACTATGCCGATTACGAAGGTGAGACCCTGCTGATGAAGGCCGCCGACCGGGGGCAGGTGGCAGAGGTGCAGCGTTTGCTGGCCGCCGGTGCCGCCGTGAATGCTCAGGACAACGACGGGGAGACCGCTTTGATGAAAGCTGCGGATGACGGCCATGCCACCGTGGTGAAGCTGCTGCTGGAAGCGGGCGCCGCAGTGAACACGACTGACGAAGATGGCGAAACGGCGCTGATGATGGCGGCAGATGATGGCAATGTGCCCGTGCTGCAGCTGCTGATTGCCGCCGGCGCAGATGTGAATGCGCGCGACCACGAAGGGGAAAGCGCGCTGGACAAAGCCCTGGAGGAGCGCAACATGAGAGCCGTGCAGGTGCTGCGCGCCGCCGGTGCAAAGTAAATTTTCACGCATAACGACAACGCAACCACACCGCCGCCCGGCCCGCGCGCCGGACGGCGGTTTTTTCGCGGCAACAGCGGGGAAAAATCGTGATTTTTCTTTACATGCACAACAGGCGGGCGTATAAAAACCGTTAGCTATGCATGCACCGAGTATTGTCAGTTCGCTGAAGGAATATAACAGCAAGACATTTTTATCTGACCTGGGAGCAGGTCTCACCGTGGGCGTAGTTGCCCTGCCACTTGCCATGGCATTTGCCATTGCCTGCGGAAGCAGTGAGATTACCCCCGCCACGGGGTTGATTACGGCCGTGGTGGCCGGTTTCCTCATTTCGCTTCTGGGTGGCAGCAAGTACCAGATTGGCGGTCCGACCGGCGCTTTTGTGGTGTTGATTTCCGGCGTGGTGGGTAGTTTCGGCTTCAGTGGCCTGGTGCTCTGCACCCTGCTGGCCGGCCTGTTCCTGGTCCTGTTCGGCGTTTGCCGCATGGGGTCGCTCATCAAGTTCATCCCGTATCCCGTGACGACGGGTTTCACCAGCGGTATTGCGGTGACGATTTTCTGCACGCAGGTAAAGGATTTGTTTGGTTTGCAGATTGATAAGGCCGTGCCGGCAGAATTCATTGCCAAGTGGCAGTGCTATGCCGAGTATTTCCACACCATCAACTACTGGGCGCTGGGGCTTTCTCTGCTTACGGTAGCGGTCATCCTCATCACCAAGCGTCTGTGCCCGAAGGCTCCGTTCATGCTGGTCGGTATGCTGGTGAGCACGGTGGTGTGCCAGTGCTTCAATCTGCCGGTGGAAACCATCGGCTCCCGCTTCGGCGAGCTGCCGCAGGGACTTCCCATGCCGAGCCTGCCGGAGGTGGACTGGAACAAGCTGCCGCAGCTGGTGCAGCCAGCCTTTGTGATTGCGCTGCTGGCGGCCATTGAGTCTCTGCTGAGCGCCAGCGTGGCCGATGGTATGACCGGTTCCCGCCACCATCCGAATACTGAGCTCATCGGGCAGGGTGTGGGCAACATGGCCTCGGCCCTGTTTGGTGGTATACCGGCCACGGGCGCCATTGCCCGCACTGCCACCAACATCCGCGCCGGCGGTAAATCCCCCGTTTCCGGCATCATCCATGCCATTACACTGCTGCTCATCCTGATGCTGGCCGGGCAGTATGCCGCCATGGTGCCGCTTTCGGCACTGGCCGGTATTCTGGTGATTGTGTGCTGGAACATGGCTGAAGTCTCCACCTTCACCCACCTGCTGAAAGGCCCGCGCCAGGATGCCGTGGTGCTGTGCCTCACCTTTATCCTCACCGTGCTGATTGACCTCGTTGTGGCGGTGGAAGTGGGCGTGGTGCTGGCGGCGCTGCTCTTCATCGGCCGCATGGCGCAGATCAGCAACGTGGAAGCCATTTCCCGCGAAATCGAAGGCGAAGACCCCGAAGAACTGCCCGGCCGCTCCCGCTATCTGCGCCATGTGCCGGATAATGTGGAAATCTTTGACGTGCAGGGACCCTTCTTCTTTGGCGCGGTGGAGCAGTTCAAGGACCGCGTGTTCCGTAATCTGGGACGCGATGTGGACTACGTTCTGCTGCGTATGCGCCTGGTGCCTGCGCTGGATGCCTCCGGCCTGCATGCGCTGGAAGACTTCCTGGCCTATTGCCAGCGCCGCGATGTGACGCTGCTGCTCTGCGGTGTGCAGAAACAGCCCTGGAAGGTCATCCGCCGCGATTCTCCCTTCCTGAGCGAGCTGCACGCTGAGAATGTCTGCGAGAATATCGACGCCGCTCTGGAGCGCATCCATGTTCTTGAGTCAGAGAAGGAACAGGCTATCATGGACAGCCTGCCCCGTTAAGTGCCAGTCTGAACTTTTGGACTTGAAAAAAGCGTCTTTTTGCGGTTCAATAGAACGCATGAAGACGCTTGCTTTTGTTCTGGTTTCTGCGGCGGCGGTGCTCGCCCTTTCCTCCTGTGGCGAATGTAACTGCAATTCTTATAATCCGGCGCTTCTGCGCGATGTGCCGGTGAGTTCCTCCCGCGTGTTTGAATAACAGAAAACCAGCTGCTTATGTCGTTTGAGATTCGAGAGAAGCCGGAGATGGTGGAGCGCGCCCTGCTGGTGGGGCTGGGCATGCCGGGAGATTCCCGCCGCGAGCGCACGGCGCTGCTGGCTGAGCTGGAGGACCTGGTGAGTAACCTGGGCATCGGGATTGTGGGCACCATGCTGGAGTTCACGCGCGAGATTCAGGCCAAGTACCTCTGCGGCATCGGCAAGGCAGAGGAAATCCGCGCGAAGGTGGAGGAATTGGATGCTGATTGTGTGATTTTTGATAACCTGCTTTCCCCGAGCCAGCAGCGCGAGTGGGAAAAGCTGACCAACGTGACGGTGATTGACCGCGAAGAGGTCATTCTGGATATCTTTGCCAAGCGAGCCCGCACCCGCGAGGCGGTGATGCAGGTAGATTTAGCCCGCATGCAGTATGC
>JAFYRS010000123.1 GCA_017546845.1 Akkermansia sp. | reverse complement strand
TTCCTTCGGAGCCTTCGTGAACCTCGACGGCGACATCGACGGCCTCATCCACATCTCCCAGCTTTCCGAGGAGCACGTGGAGCGCGTCAAGGACGTCATCAAGGTGGGCGACGAAATCAAGGCTCGCGTCATCAAGGTCGACAAGGTGGAGCGCCGCATCGGTCTTTCCATCAAGGCTGTGAACTACGATCCCGAGCAGCTGCGTCGCGAGACCGCCGCCTTCGAGACCGTTCGCGCCGGCGACATGGTGGGTCTGGAACAGGCCTTCAACCTCGCTGCCCTGCAGTCCGAGGAGTGGAGCCCCTCCCAGAACTAATCTACCGATTAGCACCTGATTACTTCAAAAACCGCTGCGGGCAACCGCAGCGGTTTTTTCATTGACCAGAGCTGGTGATTAGTGTATCCTTGCCGCGCAACCATGGCCTCTCTTTTTTCTGAAACAATTTTTGGTATTCCGTACGTAGCTTCCCATTTGGAGGAGGCATGCACCACCTGGGTGCAGCAGGCGCAGGAAACTCAGCAGCCGGTGCTGTTGGCGCATTCTGATGTGCATGTGCTCACCCGTGCGCTGCATGAGGCCGATTACGGGGCAGGGCTTCGCACATTTGACTACATCTGCCCGGATGGTATGCCCATTGTGTGGCTGCTTCGCCGCAAGGGAGCGGCGGCCAATCGCCTGTACGGGCCGGACGTGATGGAATGGATGTGGAAGCTCGGGCGCGCTGCCGGCATCAAGCATTTCCTGCTCGGTGGCAGCGAGGAGGCCATTGCCCGCCTGAAGGAGAATCTTGAAGCCCGTTACCCCGGGGCTGAAGTGGCGGGGCATTACTGCCCGCCCATGCCGCCGTGGCCGGAGGGTGAGGATGAGCGCATGCTGGAAGCCATCCGCCAGAGCGGGGCTCATTGCGTGTGGGTGGGCCTGGGGTGCCCGAAGCAGGAACGCTGGCTGTTCGAACACAAGGAGCAGCTGCCTTCGGCTTTGTATTTTGGTGTGGGCGCGGCCTTCAATTTCCACGCCGGGCTGGTGCAGCAGGCTCCTGCCTGGGTGCGCGCGCATGGCCTGGAGTGGCTTTACCGCTTGTGCAAAGAACCCCGCCGCCTGTTCAAGCGCTACCTGGTGCACAATACCCGCTTTATCTGGTATTGCCTGACGCGTAAAATATAAGGCAGGGCAGTGATTAGTCGCTGAAGACTCTGCTGATTTTCTGGTAAATGCTGCAGGGAATCGCAGCAATTCCGTATGCCACCGGAACCACGGTGTTGGCCAGCAGCGTGCCGGGAACATCAATGGTCACAAAGGATGCCCCCGCCAGCGGGTAGGCATACCAGGCGTGCGCGTTGGCGCGCATGCTTGTCACGGGGATGATGAAGCCGTTGCGCGTGCTGCACACGTGGTTGCCTGCGTTCTGGTGCTCGCTGGTTACCATGTTGCGGTGCACGCGTTGCGCGTGGCGTGGTAATTGCTCCAGCCATCCCTGCTGCAGCAGGGTGGTATTCGGGTTGCAGTTCAGGGAATCAATCTGGTAGGCCGTGGCGGTGCGCCTCGTGCCTACGGCGTGGGCTCCCTTGGGAATCCTGCTGTCTGCTTTCAGCACAAAGGTTTCTGCGGGCACGATATCTGCTGCGCTCAATTCGCGGTACACATAACGCTGCGGTGCTCCCTTGATCGGGAGATACTGGCCGCTTGTGTATTCGGTGGCAAAACTGCTCACCTTGTCGCGTCCCACGCGGCGCACCTCTGTGAGCACTCCTTGCAGGTATAATTTGCCGTGGTGCTGGTAGAGCACCAGATTCTCCTGGTCGGGCAGCACAATCGCCCGGCATTGGCGTCCCCGGTCTGCAAAGGCCCGGTGTGTATTCACATAAGTGCAGTTGCCCAGCAGTAACGCCATCAGCAGGAACAGGAGAGCATGGAATTTACTCATGTTCCACACTATAACAGTTACCGGCCTCCTCTGCAAGCAAAAAGCCGACAAGCTCCCTCCTTAGTGTAAAGAACTTAGGAGGATTTGGAAGTGTGGCCGATGGGGCTCTTTTATGAAAAGACGTTGATAATCAGTCATTTCCCAGCATGGTGCGGGCAATCTGCCAGCAGGCGGCAAAGGAGTTGGCAAAATCCTGCGGGCGGGCTGCCAGCCAGCGGTCGATGAGAGCTGCGGGGAAGGGGACGACACCGCTTATTTCTGCCGCCGGGAAATGCACGCGGCCGTTGTAGAGCGCGGCGTAGAGCGCCACGTGTTCCATGCCTGTTTCCTCGCTGGGGGGCAGGGTGCCCAGGCGGATGATTTTCGTATCGGTGATGCCGAGTTCCTCCTCCAGTTCGCGGCGGGCGGCGGTGTCGTAGTCCTCGCCTGCGTCCAGATGCCCTGCGGCGCTGGAATCCCACACGCCGGGGTGGCGGTCTTTGAGCAGCGAGCGCTGCTGCAGCAGGCAGTCGTGCTTCTTGTTGAATACCAGCACATGCACCGCGCGGTGAATCAGCCCGTTGTCGTGCACTTCCTTGCGGGTGGCCTGGCGCAGCACCGTGTCCTGTTCGTCCACCACATCGAAAAGCTCATCGTCCTTCTGCGCTACGGCTGCCAGCGGGTGCGGGTCGTAGGCATTGGTGAGGCGCACCCATTGCTCCAGCCCCAGTTCTTCCGGGCGGGCGGTGGGGGAGATGCCAAGCGCAGCGGAAACCTCGCTCCAGGCGGGTGTTTCCGGCAGTTGCTTGTGCATCTGCTTGCGGCGCTGGGCAAAGCAGCGGCGCATCAGTTCATCCATGAGCCGGTGGTCATAGGGCGGCAGGCTGCGCGGGTCACGCGGCGTCAGCAGCATCACCGTGGAATCAATCTTCGGGCGCGGGTTAAAGGCCTCCGGCGGCACGGTCTTGAGCGCGCGGGGAACCCAGTCCATCTGGATACGCAGCGAGAGCAGCCCGTAGGCCTCATCCCCGGGCTGGGCCAGGATGCGGTCAATGAATTCCTTCTGCAGCATGACCACCGCGCGCGAAATGGCGCAGGGGGAGGTGAGGAAATTGGCCAGGATGGCACCACCTGCGGAATAGGGCAGGTTGCCCATGAACTTGACCGGCTGCTCGGCAAAAAGCGGGCGCGGGTCCCAGCTGGCGCCATCGGCGTGGTGCACCTCCACATGCGGCGTATCGGCCCAGCGTTTTTTCTGGTATTCGGCCAGGCGGGCATCAAACTCCACCAGAATCAGCTTGCGGCAAAGCGGTGCCATGTGTTCGGTGAGCGCCCCTGTGCCGGGGCCTACTTCCACCACGCAATCCGTCGGCTGAATTTCCAGCTGGCTCACAATCCAGCGGGCAATGTTCTCATCCACCAGGAAATTCTGCCCAAGTGATTTAGAGGGGCTTACCCCGGTTTCTTCCAGTACCTGCCGAATCTGCGTTGCGTTCATGTGCGCGGCATTGTAGCGCAAAAGACCACCTTTAGCAAGCCTTTAGCTCAGGCTTTCCCATAGGTGGATGCATCTGTATACGGGGAGGAGGAAATTGCATTTTGTGTGCGATGGCAAGACAAATTGCGATTATCTATTGAAATAATTGACTTAAAGGATATAGACATGGTTGTCTGGTATGATTTTGTTTTTGAATGAAAATCATCATTAGTGTTTGTATATCAATGCAAATGCGGGCATCGCACACAAAATGCGATAAACTGCCCATGGCGCGGTTTGTTTCGCCAATTAACCTAACCAATTCTGACACTATGAAATTTAGATTACCGAGTAGCTTACTGTTTGCGCTGATGCTTTCTTTTGTCAGCGATGCTTATTCACAGGATACGCCCATCACCGGAACGGTTGTAATGGATGTTCCCCAGCGCATCGACAACGGCACAACGATGACCATAGGTGATGGCTCAACACCTACGGATTATTCCATTGCTTACGGGGGAGATACGTCAGAAGCTTTGATTGTAACGGGCGGTGGTGAGCTGAATTTGAATAAAGCTTCCCTTTCTTCCATACCGGGCGAAAAGCAGATGGTCGTGGGTGATTCCTACGCCAATGGCAGTAATGGCGCCGGCACGTTGAATATGAATCAATCTTCTGTTGATTTGACGGGAGCGGTTACCTTTATTGTTGGTATTGGTTCCTCGGGAAATGGTACGGTAAATGTTGATAACGGATCAAGCTTTACAGGTGCTTCCAATAGCCTCTGGTTATGCAATGGTACGTTGAATGTGACGAATAAATCTTCTTTCAGTACCTCGACTACATATCGTTCGACTGGGCTGTATTCCGGGTATAGAACTATTCTCGGATATTATGGTTCCGGTGCTGAACGTAAGGTAGACATCAATGTTGCTTCCGCATCCTCATTTGAATCTGGAGCTTCCCGTTTTGTTGCTTGCGGTGCCCAAAATTCTGAGATCAATATTTCTGTGGATGGGGCAGGTTCCTCCTTTACTCAGTTGGCCAATGTTCCGTCTGAGCCCTCGTTTGATACAATCACTTACCTTTGTGATACCGGAACTAATATTGACAACGCGAAAGTGGGACTTGTGAATAATGCCTTTGTTAATATTTCTGCAACGAATGGCGGTGTTGTCGATTTTCAGAGCAAAATGACCTACATCGGTGCAGCGGGTGATAAGGCGAAGGGATACACCAACAAGATGGCCACTTTCAAGGTGGGCAAAGGTTCTTCCATTTCATTCAAGAATATGGAAGTATATGCCAATACCACTATTGATAATAGCGGATCGTTCAAGGCTGACGGCGTGCTTTCTCTGTACGGAGGGGCTAAGCTGGATATTTTGGCATCCTCTAATGCAGATGCCTTTACCAGTGTGGGTGAGATGCAGATAAAGGGTGGTATTCTTGAAAATGATGGTATCCTGGCATGCGGCTCCATTTTTATGGAAAGTGGAGAGTTGGGCAATTCCGGTGCAATTAAAGGCGATATTTCCATGAGTGGTGGTGTTTTCACTATGGAAAATGGTGCTGTGGCGGGTGGCCTGACTGCCACGAGTGGCACGGTGAATCTGAGCGGTCATGTGACCTTTACGGGCGTGGTGAATCTGGGCGTGGTGACCAGAGATCCGGCTTTGGCTCTGCTGAGTGGCGAAACGGAACCGGCGTTGACGGTGTATATTGCCCAAGGTACCAACATTGTGCTCGATGACGATATTATGTCAGTAGATGGTCAGCAGTTTGTGGTTGGCGATGATGCTCAGATTATTGTTGACTTGGGTAATGTGGCATATGAGGAAGGAACTCCGCTTTTCACTCTGAGTGGCAGTAATGGTTCTCAGCTGGCCGAAACAGCCACCAATCTGGAAGACCGCGTGACCGTGACCTGGACTGATGGTGAGGGGCAGCAACAGTCAGCAAGTGGTGCTACGGTGAGTGGCAGTATCAGCACGGAGGTGGTACCTGAACCCGCTACCGCGACTCTCTCGCTGTTGGCTCTGGCTGGCATGGCCATGCGCCGCCGCCGTAAATAAGGGTTGCTGGGTGATAGGGATACACCTTGTGAAGCTCCGGGGGAAGAAATCCTCCGGAGCTTTCTGTGCATCGGCCGGGAACATCCCTTCCTTGCAGATGTAGTTGATGGGTGGCGTTTTTATCTCGCTACTGGGGGATTGTTGTGTTAAACTCCCTTTCATGCAGGTAGGAGACATGCAGCCGAAATGGCTTGCCTGGGCCAAGGAGATTCAGTTCATTGCCCAGGCGGGAGCGGAGTACAGCCCTGACCCCTTCGACCAGGAACGCTTTGCGCGCCTGCGTGAGATAGCAGCTGAAATGCTTTCCTGCATGACCGATTTGCCCTTGCAGAAAGTGCGCGACTTGTTCTGTAATGAAACCGGGTTCCAGACACCCAAGCTGGATTCCCGCGCCGCCATCATCCGCGAGGGAAAAATCCTGCTGGTGCGCGAACGAGACGGACTTTGGGCTATGCCCGGTGGATGGGTTGATGTTGACCAGACCATTGCCTCCAATATCGTGAAAGAGGCGCGCGAGGAAGCCGGGCTGGAGGTGCAGGTGGGTCGCCTGGTGGCGCTGCATGAATACAGCCGCCGGAACTGCCGCCGCCCGTTTTCGTACCACATCATCAAGGCTTTTGTCCTCTGCTCCCCGCTGGGGGAAGCGTGCATCCATGCCAACCCTGAAACCGTCGATGTGGCCTGGTTTACGCCAGATGCCCTGCCGGAGCTCCATATCGGCAAGCAGACCGCCGGCCAGATTGCCATGTGCTTTGCGGCGGCTACTGACCCGCATTGGGTAGTTGAGTTTGATTAAACCTGCGGCAAATTGCCCCGGTGGATACTGCGGCAAAATGTCCAAGTGCGGCGATTTGTCGCACTTGCAGGCGTGCCAGCTTGTGGCTGAAAAAATAATATGACAATTGGATAAGCGCTTAAACATAAGTGTTTATGTTTGTTTGTGGCGTTGTTTTTGCTAAGTTGGCATGGAATTTGCAACAGGAGGAGGTAAAGGGTGACTGCAATGAGGCAGCCCGAATCATTTCACAACACAATAACATAGAAAGAAAATACACCATGAGCAAAATACTCGGTATTGACCTTGGTACGACGAACTCCTGCATGGCCGTCATGGAAGGCGGTCAGGCCACTGTGCTGGAGAACAGCGAGGGCGCACGTACCACCCCGTCCATCGTCGCTTTCACCAAGAACGGCGAACGTATCGTAGGCCAGGCTGCCAAGCGCCAGGCTGTGACCAATCCCCGCAACACCGTTTTCTCCGCCAAGCGTCTCATCGGCCGCAAGTATGCCGAGCTGACGGCTGACGACAAGAAGGTTCCCTACACCATCGTGGAAGCCCCCAACGGCGATGCCCACATTCAGGTGGAAGTGGGTGGCGAGACCAAGGTGTACTCCCCCCAGGAAATCAGCGCCATGATTCTCGGCAAGCTGAAGGCCGATGCCGAGGCCAAGCTGGGTGAGACTATCTCCGAGGCTGTGATTACCGTGCCCGCCTACTTTAACGACGCTCAGCGTAACGCCACCAAGGCCGCTGGTGAAATCGCCGGTCTGAAGGTGCGCCGCATCATTAACGAACCCACCGCTGCCGCTCTGGCCTATGGCCTGGATAAGGGCAGCAACGAGCAGATTGCCGTGTATGACCTTGGTGGTGGTACCTTCGATATCTCCGTGCTGGAAATCGGCGACGGCGTGTTCGAGGTGAAGGCTTCCGATGGTGATACCCACCTGGGTGGTGATGACTGGGACAACGCCGTCATCAACTGGATTCTGGCTGA
>JAFYRS010000122.1 GCA_017546845.1 Akkermansia sp. | reverse complement strand
GTCCCCACGGGACTCTAATTTCCGCTCGCTACGCTCGCCGCTAAATTAAAATTTAGCAGCGTATTGTCAATTAGCTGTGCTACAAGAATTTGAAAGCAGTTCTAATGAAACTTTGGGACACATGTGAAAAAAAATGCCGCTTCAAGGTTTTTTTGATTGCATTTGGTTGCATTCTGGTATAGATATATTAGCGAACAGCTGCAAATTTTTTAACTTACACCATGTGGAAATACATCATCATCGCCGCCGTCGTGCTCTTCCTGGGGGCATGTTTTCTTTTTTACAAAAATAATGAAGCTCTCACCAGCCCGGAGGGCGAGGTAGCTGCATTCCAGTCTCAGTTCGATATGGCCAAGAAAAAGGCCATTGATATTGAGAAGGATAAGGCCGTGAAGCGTTATGCCGAACTGCGCACCGCTTATTTCAAGCAGCTGAGCGATAAGTATAACGAAGAATGCAGTGCCCTGGAAGCTGAAGATGCTCCTTTTGAGCAGGAAATCGCCAAGGCTAATGCTGACCTTGAGGCCGCCAAGGCTGACTTCAAGCGTTACCAGGACCAGTTCAAAGCATTCCAGAAGGATGCCACCGCTGCTGCTGGTGTGGAGGATGCTGATGATGAGGAGGCTCTGAAGCTCGTGGGCCAGCGCATCGCTGAATTGGTGGAGTCCAATAATGCACTGGAGGCTCAGGCCGCCGCTGAGGAAAAGATGACTCAGGACCTTGGCGCTGAGAGTGAACGCACTCTGGCTATGATTGAGGCTGCCAAGAAACTGGCTGCTGACCGCATGGCCCGTCTCTCTCCCGTGGAACTCAAGTGCTCTGTTGTGTCTGTTGACCCGACCTGGGACTATGTGATTCTTGATTCCGGTATCGATAAGGGTATTGTGATTGGTTCCCGCCTGGCTGTTATGCGCGGTTCCCAGAAGGTGTGCGAACTTACGGTCACCCTTGTGGAAAGCAACAAGTCCAGCTGCGATGTGGTTTACAGCACCATGCGCCCCGGTGATCAGGTGCAGCCTGGTGATACCGTTGTTTCCGTTCGCAATAACTAAGCAACTCTCCTTACTTCTCAAGATATGAAAATCTCTCAACTTCTTGCTTCTATTCTGGTGCTCCTGCTGGCAGGTGCTGGTATTAAGTACTCTGCGGATCAGCAGAGTGTGATGGATGTGCTGATTGCTGCTCACGGTGGCGGCCAGCAGGTGGATGCCAGCAGCGCCACGGGTCTGCGTAAGCTGAATCAGGACCTGGATGCTGAGCGCGGCACTGTTTCCTCTGAGCGTGCTGCTGCGGTCAAGGCCACGGAGGCTGCCCGCGTGGAAATGCGCGATAGCCACGCAAAGCGTGATGACGCCCAGGCTAAGCTTGACGGGCATAAGGCTAGTCTTGACGGTGTGCGTGCCAAGGTGGATGCCATGGCAGAAAGCGTAGAACAGCTGCGCGCTTCCTTTAACGAGGCTCTTTCCCACATCAAGGCTGCCGATGCGTTGGAGGTAGATGCCAGTGCTGATTTTGCTGCTGTGATGGAAGCCATCAAGAGCGTGGTGGAGCGCGAAGAGAAACGCACAGAGGAAATTAATGAACGCCTGGCCGACTGGCAGGCCGCCCGCACGGCTGCTACAGAGAAGCTTGCCAAGGAGAAGGTGGAGCTGAACCGCCTGACTGCCATCAATGACAAGTTCTTCACGGATTACACCAAGAATGATGATGAGTTCCCGCTGCTGGCCGTGGATTCCCGCTGGAAGTTCGTGGTGTTCAATGCCGGTGCAGATAGTGGCCTTGTTCCTGGCGACGCGACTCCGCTTCTGGTGAAGCGCGGTGATGTGGTGGTGACTCCGCTGCGAATCGTTACCATCTCCGGTGGTATGGTTGTGGCTGAATTTGAGCCCAAGAACCTGCAGCCGGGTGTGCGTCCTGAGCTGGGTGACCGCGTATTCCGCGTGAAGCCGCTGGGCAACTGATAGCTGCCGCGCAGGCAAGTGATATATTTTTCGCCGCCTGCCCGGTATGGGCAGGCGGCTTTTATATGTTAGCCAATATAAGATGAATATGAAGAATATGCTGATGCTGGCACCGCTGGTGGCGGTGATGATGACTGCATGCCAGCCGCCTATGCCGGCTGTGCCCCCGAGCAACCGCCAGGTGGTGGCTCCCAAGGGAAGCTCGGATGCAGTGAAGCCCTGGAACAACACCACCCGCAAGGAGGGTGAGGCTGTGCTTGGCCCGCTGGGTGATATGAACCGCCGCTGATTTGTAATTGCTGTGAAACGCGCAGAGCGGGCTCGTATTGTGCTGGAGGAACTGGAACGCGGCATCCCCGAACCGGAGGTGCCGCTCCACCATCATGATGCGTTTACCCTGCTGGTGGCGGTCATGCTTTCTGCCCGCTGCACAGATGCGCGCGTGAATTTGGTGACTCCGGCGCTCTTTGCTCTGGCGCCGGATGCCGCCAGCATGGCGGCGCTGGAGTGGCAGCAGGTGCAGCCGCTTATTGCCACCTGCGGGCTTACGGAGATGAAGGCCCGCCGCCTGGTGGAGACGGCGCGGATTCTGGTGGACAAGTACGCAGGGCAGGTTCCCGGCAGTTTTGAGGAACTGGAAGCGCTGCCCGGCGTGGGGCACAAGACGGCCAGCGTGGTGATGAACCAGGCCTTCGGGTATCCGGCGTTTCCGGTGGATACGCACATATTCCGCCTGGCGCGCCGCTGGGGGCTTTCCCGCGGAAAGACGGTGGAGGCCGTGGAGGCTGATTTGAAGAAGTGCTTTGCGCGTGAGACCTGGGGGAAGCTGCATCTGCAGATGGTGCTGTGGGGGCGGCAGTATTGCCCGGCGCGGGGCTGCAAGCCTGCGTGCGCGGTCTGTGCCCGGCTTCTGACATAAAAAATACCTGCTTTTCCCTGATTGTGCTTGACCTTTTGGGTAAAAAGTAGTTTCATTGGCGGTCATCCGCATTCACAGTCATGCTAGTTTGTCAGCTTAAATCCAAGATTCACCGCGCCATGGTCACTCGTGGCGACGTGGAGTACGAGGGCAGCATTGAGATTCCGCAGGATTTGGTGGAAGCCGCTGGCCTCTGGCCGGGCGAGAAGGTTCTTGTTGCTTCTGTAACCAGTGGAAACCGTTTTGAAACGTATGTGCTGGTTGGTCCGCCCCGGACCGGGCAGATTATTGTGAACGGTGCAGCTGCCCATCTGATTGGTAAGGGTGAGCGCATCATCATCATGAGCTTTGCCTGGGATGATAAGCCCATTACGCCCAAGCGCGTCATCTGCAATGAATTGAACGAAATTATCGCCTGATTCCTTTACAAACCCTTTTTAATACGATATAATCCCCGCCATGCTTAACGCCGCTATCTACATTGTTTTCGCCCTGCTGCTCATCGTGTGTGCCCTGCTGCTTCTGGTAGTGCTCATGCAGCGCCCCAAGCAGGAAGGCCTTGGTGCTGCCTTCGGTGCGCAGATGACTGACCAGGCTTTCGGTGCTCAGACCACGGATGTGCTCAAGAAGGGTACTGTGCTTTTCGGTACGCTGTTCATGGGCCTTTGCTTTGTGCTGGCCGTGCTGATGAATGCGCGTTTCCAGAATGAGAAGTCTGACCTGAACGTGAAGAAGGTGGAGGCTCCTGTGGAGCAGACGACCCCTGCCGCTGCTGAGCAGCCCGCAGCCCCGGTGGAAAACCTGGAGAACCTGGCTCCCGCTCCGGCTGCTGAGGGGGAAGGCCCGGTTCCGGCTCCCACTCCGGCTCTGGATGCTGCCCCGGCTCCTGCCGAACAGCCCGCCGCCTAACCGCCAACCACTGAAACGGCCATGCAGTTCGGTAGCACAACAGAGTTGAACGCCGAGGCTGCAACAGCCGCGGTGCGCGGTACTTTGCTGGCGCAGGTGACTCAGAAATCCACCCGCACCACCAAGACTGGTAAACCTTATCTCGAAATCGTGCTGGCAGATGCTGCCGGCACGGTTTCGTTTAAAATCTGGGAGACTTCTCCCTGGTATCAGGATTTTGATATGCTGGCAGCGCCCGCAGGTGTGGCGGTGACCGGCACCTGGCAGGCCAGCCAGTACGGCATGGAGCTGGCGGAGGCGCATGTGCGCCCGCTGACGCCTGAGGAAGAACAGCAGGTACTGACAGGCAGCCCTGAACTGGTGGCCCGCCAGCAGGCAGATTGGGAATGTATCTGCGCCTTTGTGGCTGAAATGAAGGATCCGCGTCTGGCAGGCGTGTGCCGTCTCTTCCTGGAGCAGCAGGAGACCCGCTTCCGCCGCGCAGCGGCTGCGCGAAATTTCCACCACGCCCGCCGCGGCGGCCTGGTGGAGCATGTGGCAAGCGTGATGCGGGTGGCAGCTGCGCTTTGCGGTGTGTACCCCGACCGCCTGAACCGTGATCTGGTGCTTGCGGGTGCCTTGCTGCACGACTGCGGCAAGATTGTGGAGAATGACTACGAGGAGCACAGCCTGGAGATGCCGTACACCGAATCCGGCGAGTTGCTGAGCCATATTCCCATGGGGATTGAGATTATCAACAAGCTCTGGCGCGATATGATGACCCCGGAGCGGCGCGCTGAGTGGAAAACCCTCATTCCTGCCTCTGAGCAGGTGCGGCTGCATCTGCTGCATCTGGTGGCCTCCCACCACGGGCTGCTGGAGTATGGCTCCCCGGTGCTGCCCAAGGTGCCCGAGGCGCTTATCCTGCACCATGCGGATAATGTGGATGCTAAGATGGAGATGTTCCGCGCGGCGTATGAAAGCGCCACGCCGCTTTCTGAACGGGTGTTGCAGCGCAAATCCCCGATGCAGACGAATGTGGTGCTGCCCTTGCCGGTGATTCAGGGATGATGGAGGCGTTGGTCAGCCTGGTGGTGATGTCCGGGGTGCTTCTGGTTTCGCAGCTCAGCCCGGGGCCGGATGTGTTTTTTGTGTTTCGTACGGCGCTGGCGCAGGGATTCCGCGCCGGGGCTGCGGTGGGTAGTGGTATTTCGGTTGGCTTTTTGATTCAGGCGGCACTGGTGGCCTGGCTGGGTGGTTGGCTGATGGCGCAACCCTGGAGCTGCTGCGTGCTGTATGTGGCGGTGCTTTGGTTGCTGTATCTCGCCTGGAGGATTTTTCCGCGCCACCGGGTGAAGGTGGAGCAGGGGGCTCTGGAAACAACGGAGCAGGAACCGCTTCCGGTGTTGTTTGGTAAGGGTTTCCTGTGCAATATCCTGAATCCGAAGTGTACACTTTTCATCTGTGGGCTTGGACTGGGGCCGCTGGAGCAGTTTGGTGGAACCTTTGCCTGGTATGCGCCGGTTCTGGTGCTGGTGTTTACGGGGGCGTGCCTGCTGGGCTGGGTGATGTGGAGCGCGCTGCTGCAATGGAGTCCCGTGCGCGGTTTTTACCTGCGCCACACGACGGAGATTGATGCGCTCTTTGCGCTGCTGCTGGCGGTGTTTGCGATTCTGCTGGTGGTGCAGGTGTAGAATTTAGCGTGGTTGCGCTGATTGGGGCTTGCTTTTTGGGGGTATTTACGGTAGAGTAATGCCGCAAAGACGTTATTGCGATTATGAACGACATTATCACGACAGCATGCAAGTTCGTCACGTCCTCGATTGGCCGCAAGATTCTTGTGGCTCTGACAGGTGCGTGTCTCCTCCTGTTCCTCGTGGGGCATCTGGCCGGCAACATGACCATCTACGGTGGTGATCCCGGCAACGGTGTGCCCTCCTGGATTGATGCCTACGCCACTGGCCTGCACACCATGCCCGCCTGGCTGCTCTGGGCTATCCGTCTCGGCCTTGCCGCCATTCTCCTCATCCACGTGGTGTTGACTCTGGCTCTGAAGATTGAGAACGTGAACGCCCGCACGCAGTACCAGAAGGAAGGTACGCTGAAAGCTACGCTTTCCTCCCGTACCATGGTGCTTACCGGTATCATGATTTTCTGCTTCCTGCTGTTCCACCTGTGGCAGCTCACGGTGAACGGTGACCCCTCCGATTGCTACGGTCACATCGTTGCCGCTTTCTCCAACGTGTGGTGCTCCGTGTTCTACATCGTGGCTATCTGCTGCCTGTTCATGCACGTGCGTCATGGCCTGCAGTCTGTGTTCCAGACCCTGGGCCTTTCCACCCGCAAGGTGCGCCCGCTCTACAACATCATCGCCGTTCTTTTCGGCCTGGTGGTCTGCGGCGCTTTCATCTCCATCCCGGTAGCCGTTCTCTGCGGTATCCTCAAGTAACCTTTTCCCATTCATAGACACTTATGAAAGACATTAAGTTTCCTGTAAGCGACTACATGCCGGATTCCTGCATTCCGGATGGCCCCATTGCTGAAAAGTGGACCAAGTACAAGCGCGAAGCCAAGCTCATCAACCCCAACAACCGCCGCAAGTACACGGTGCTCGTGGTGGGTTCCGGTCTGGCTGGTGGCGCTGCTGCCGCCACGCTGGCTGAGCTGGGCTACAATGTACACTGCTTCTGCTACCAGGACAGCCCCCGCCGCGCCCACTCCATCGCTGCCCAGGGTGGTATCAACGCCGCTCACAACTACCAGAACGACGGTGACTCCGTGTACCGTCTGTTCTACGACACCGTGAAGGGTGGTGACTTCCGCGCCCGTGAAGCCAACGTGTACCGCCTGGCTGAGGTGTCCTGCAACATCATCAACCAGTGCGTGGCCCAGGGCGTTCCCTTCGGCCGCGAATACGGTGGTCTGCTCGACAACCGCTCCTTCGGTGGTTCCCAGCTCAAGCGTACCTTCTACAGCCGCGGTCAGACCG
>JAFYRS010000121.1 GCA_017546845.1 Akkermansia sp. | reverse complement strand
GGATTGCAGCGCGGCCCGGAAAAATTGCCAGAGTTTGATGAATGTCCGTTATGCCTTCAGTTCGTTGCCCAGCTCGATGATGGAGTATTCGCCCGGGCGGAGGCGGTAAACAATCTGCAGTACGTTGCGGCGGGCATTGCGGTACAGCACAAAGGGCTTGCCGGAGATTTCGAGCTCCAGGATGGCATCTTCCTTGTACATGGTGCGCAGGTCGTAGCCCTCGCGGGAGATGCGTACCGGCTTCGGGTCTTCCGGGGCGTCCACATCCTCGTAGTCGAGCACATCTTCCTCGTACACCTTTTCATCCAGCTTGCGGATGCTCTTGGAGCGGTGCGGGCGGTAGTGCTTCATGAGGCGGGTCTTGTGCTTGCGCATGCGACGCATGATCTTGGTGATGGTCTCGTCGATGGCGGCATACAGATCTTCGCAAGAGGTAGATGCCTGGATGGTGATATGATCAGCGCAGAAGAGTACGATTTCGGCCATCTGGCGGTCTTTCTGCACATCCACCACTACACGTGCTTCCACAATCTTCGGGTAGTCTATATGGATGGCTTCAATCTTCTTGGTGGCGAAGTCGCGGATGGCATCAGTCACTTCAATATGACGGCCCGTAACAGTAATATTAGTATCACTCGGCATGGTTGTTACCTCTTTCTATTGGTTTGGTTTGGTTTTCTGTGCAGGCGGGCAACGCGAAGCTGCCTTTCTGCAATACTCATCATAACCTGCTTTGTGATTTTTGCAAGATAATTCTGCTTTGGAGAGTAAAAATTCTGCACAGTGGCGGGCATTGGCAGCATTTACGCCCCGAGGGGGGCCAGGTCTGTCTGGTCGGGAATTTCCACCAGTTTGATGCGCCCGCTGGTGCCGTGCACCACCTCTACGTCTGCCTTGGGAATGCCGAGTGCCTTGGCCAGGAAGAGCACAATTTCCTTATTGGCTTTCCCCTCCACCGGCGGGGCGGCTATCTTGACTTTGAGCACGCGGCCGACCTGGGGGTAGTCGTCTTCCCAGCCGAGGATTTCGTTCTTTTTAGCGCCTGGGGTTACTTTGAGGGCAAGTTTCATACGTTTACTCGTGGAGCAGGGTGGCGAGTGCCGGCAGGCGGGTGAGTTCCTTGCCGCAGGAAGCGGCCTGGGCTGCGGTGGGAAGGTCGCGCTGGGTGTGGAGCCCTTCGGTCAGCAGGAAGGGCAGCAGGAGCACCTTGCGGGCTTCCAGAGCGCAGAGCAGGCTGGAGGCCTGCGGCTCCTGGCTGATGTAGCCAAGGGCTATTTCTGCGCCGGGCAGCAGTTCCCGCAATCTGCGGCAGAAAAGCGCGGGTTCCGGCGGCGGCTCCGGCAGGGTGGAATCGTGCGCCACCACCAGCACGGCGGTGTCGGCATCCAGCATCGGGCGCAGGGTGCGCGCGGCGGCTTCTGCCAGCCAGGGGGAAGCGCCCAGCACGGGTTGGAAGAAGAGCTGCGGTCTGGCCGCGGCGCTGCCGTAGGCCTGCTGGAGCTTTTCCATCAGCTTGCGGCCACTGCTGGTGCCGCTCTGCATGAACATGGGGTACACCAGCACGGGAGCGTCTGCCGGGGGGAGGTGGGAGGTGTCTAAATTATTCAGATGGCAGCGGTAAACCCTGCGCGCAGGCATGCGGATGCCGGGGGGATTCAGCTGCATGCCTTTTTCATTGTAGCTGATGATGAGGTAGTAGCGTTTCTGTTTGTGGTGGTGGCAGTACACCAGGGAGATGGCGGCCAGGGCGGCCAACTGGGCCAGGGCGAAATGGAAATAGATGAGCCCCCTGAGGTGGGATTCCACATCAGGGGGCAGGGAGGGGGAATCGAGCCGGGCGCCGCAATCCACGGAGCCCCACACGGCCGCCGCAAACACAGCGGCGCAGAGCAGGAGCAGGGCGTGGAACAGCGTGCGGTTCATGCGGGGTTAAACACCTGCTGCGTCCTCGGCTTCCTGCAGCTCCTTGCGGAGGTCGCCGCGCTTATCGAAGTACAGCACAACCGGGGAGGCAATGTAGATGGAGGAGTAGGTGCCGATGAAGATACCCAGGAGCATGGTGATGGAGAAGTCCCACATGGAGGGGCCACCCAGTGCCAGCAGGGCAACGAGGGCTGCAATCGTGGAGCCGGAGGTCAGCAGCGTACGGGAAAGTGTGCTGTTGATGGCTTCGTTCATGATATCGATGAGCTTTTCACCGGGTTCTGCCAGTCGGAGACGCTCACGGATACGGTCGTAAATTACGATAGTGTCGTTGATGGAGTAGCCGGCCACGGTGAGGAAGGCGCCGATGTGGATGATGCTCAGCTCCGTACCCATGACCACCACCAGGATGATGATGGCGAGCACATCGTGCAGGGTGGAGAAGAACGCACCCATGGCGAAGGACCATTCGAAGCGGATGGCCAGGTAGATGGTGATGCCGAGCATACCTGCCGTCAGAGCGATGAGGGCTGTCTTGAAGAAGGCCGAGCCGAGCGCGGCGCTCACTTCCTCGATGGAGGGAACCTGCAGTTCCTTCACGCCGGGCACGTTGGCACGCAGTTCATTATCAATGCGCTGTGCTTCTTCCTTGTTGGCGCAGCGGATCTTGACGCTGGTATCGGTGGCAGAGGTGAACTGCTGGGTGGTGGCTTTCTTGGAAAGCTGCATGCCTTCCACGTAGTTTTCCAGCTGCTTGTAATCGAGCTTGGAATCGGAGGGCACTACGTAGGTGGAGGAAGCACCGCCCATGAAGTCCACGCCCAGTGCGCTTTCACCGCGCACGAACACGGAGTAGGCAAGGCCGGCGATGAGCAGCACGGAGGAGCCGATCATGGCGTGCTTGCGGTACTTCATGAAATCGAACACCTTACCCTCGAACGGGGCGCGGGCAAAGGCGAATTCCTTGAGCAGGCCCAGGTGCTCGGCCCAGAAGAAGAGCACGCGTGTCACCACCACAGCACCGATGAGGGAGGTGATGATACCCACGCTGGTGGTCACGGCGAAGCCTTTGATGGAACCGCTGGCAATCCAGAACAGGATGACGGCGGTGATAAGGGAGGTGATGTTGGAGTCCCAGATGGCGGAGAAGGCCTTTTCGTAGGCCTGGCGCAGGCACACCAGGAAGGGACGGCCGGAGCGGCGTTCCTCGCGCATGCGTTCATAAATGAGCACGTTGGCGTCCACGGCCACACCCATGGTCAGCACGATACCGGCAATACCCGGCAGCGTGAGCACGAAGCCGAAGAGGCTCATGAGGCCCAGCAGGGCTATGGCGTTGAAGGAGAGGCCCACCATGGCCACCATGCCGGCGCTGCGGTAGTACCAGTAGCAGAAGACAAAGATGCCGAGCAGGCCCACCAGACCGGCGATGCCGCTCTGTTCCAGGGCGCTCTGGCCCAGCTGGGCGGATACGTCCTTGCGGCCTTCTACCTTCAGGTCGCTGGAGAGCGGGTTGGCCAGAGCCTTGGAGATGTCCTCGGGCTCTCCCTTGCCGTTCAGGCCGCTGATGTTGAAGTCTTTATGCAGCACAGCCTGCACCACCGGGGCGCACTTGATCTGGTTGTTGAGCACCACGGCCAGGCGGTCGCGGCCAATCTGCATGCTGCCGGTGAGGCGGCCCATGCGGTCGGCACCGGTGCGGTTGAGCACCACGTCCACATAACCCTTGCGCACATAATCCGGCTGGGCGCGGGAAACTTCCTTGCCGGTGATGTACATGTCTTTCTGCATGGCTGCGTAGGGCTTCTGCAGCACCATGTATTCCACGATGGCGCGGCCGTGCTTGTCCACCTCGGGCAGGCCGGTTTCCTCGTTGATGTGGGGATAGGGCAGAATCATGTAGTCATTCAGGCCGAACTTGCCGGGGATGCGGGGCAGGGCGGGCTTGCGGGCCTTGGTGTTGCCGGCGGCTACCTCTGCCTCATAGGCGGCAAGGCGCTGCTCGTAGGCGGTAATCAGCTCGTAGGTCTCGGCATCGGCAATGACGCGCTCGGATTCCGGGTACACGGCCAGAAGTTCCAGCTTGGCCATCTTGGTGAGCATCTTCACCATGGCATCCAGCTTTTCGGCGTTCTTGTCCGGGTCGCTGTCCTGCTGGGGAATCTGGATGAGAATCTTGTTGCCGGAGTGCAGGATCTGCACTTCGCTCGTACCGGTGGCGTTCAGACGCTCATTGAGGATATCGCAGGCCTGCTGCATGTCCTCCGGGCTGGGCGGGGTCATTTCGCCCTGGTCGTTGAGCTTGGGCTGCACTTCAAGGGTGAGCTCCACGCCGCCGCGGATGTCGATACCATAGTGCATGCCGTTGAGGAACAGCGAAAGCAGCGAGAAGGAGCACAGACCAATGATGAAGAATGTGCCGGCATTGCGCTTTACTTTATCCTCTTCTGCGGCCAGATACCAGAAAAACAGGACGATGAGCAGAATGCCTACGATAAAGTAGAACGCCGGGGTGTGAATGATGCTCTGCAGGAACTGGAACATGATACGTATAGGTGAACCGCACCATTCTGCCAGTTTTTGGCACGGCGTCAAGTCTGCATGGCGTCATTTTGGCGCGCAGGTGGGGAAAAATCTTGCAATCAGGCAGGTGGATGATAAAATGCGGCTATGTCGTTGCTCACGTTGCTACTGGGGATTCTGAACGCACTGGCACCGCTGACCGGGCTTGATTTTCCGGTTGCTGTTCAGACGGGGGCGGAGCTGCCCGCACGTGAAATGCGGGTGGAGCCACTCTGTGAGCATGAGCTGACGGCGCGTGAGGAGGAACGTATGCTGGCTGCCATGGTTCACCGCTGTGAGCTGGTGGGGCTGCGCGGGGTGCAGGTGCGGCGAGAGGGAAGCGATTTCGTGCTGCGGGTGGAAGGTGGTCTTATGCGCACCATGGAGGAATACACGGATACGCTGGATGAGCTGGAGGCTGTGTTCAATGAGCGTACGCGGTTGCAGCTGCTGCCGGTGCACCCGCGGAGCGAGGCCATGGTGAGCGATGTCCGGGTGCAGGAGCTGCTGATTGCGTATGAGACGGCCATGGTGCAGTATGAGGAGGGCAATGCCCCCGGCGGTGAGCGGCCGCAGATGCCGGAGCTGCCGCCGCGTTTCAGCACGGAGGGGTATATGCTGGTGGAATACCCGGTGGTTTCGGCGGAGGATGGGTCGAGCCGGTATGAGTACCTGGTGGTGCAGCGGCCGGAGGTGGTCGCTGAGGAAGATTTGCTGGTGACGGAGATGGAGGTGGAGCACGCGGCGGTGAATTCTGCGCGCGCAGGCTGTGTGGATGTGGAGCTGACGGCGCGCGGGGGAGATGTCCTGAGCCGCCTGACCCGGGATATGGAGCATGGCTCTGACCGCCTGGCCATCATGTTGGATGGTGAGCTGGTGAGTGCGCCAGTGGTGCATGCCACGCTGGGCTGCACGTTTGTGATTACCGGGTTGAGCCCGCACGAATGCCAGTCTGTGGTGGATGGGCTGGCCAAGCCGCTGCCCGTGCCGGTGAAGGTGCATGAGCGCCAGCGGGTGGGTGATTGATTCCGGGCGGAACGGTGCACCGGGTGTGAGAAATTGCTGGGCATTGGGCGCCGGTGGTGGTACAACGCCCTGTATGGGATTTCCAGCCGTATTAACATTGATGTCAACCGCCGCTACTGTGGCGGGAAAAGCCGTAGAGGCCTCTGCCGAGCGCAAGCAGGCCCAGGCTATGAATGCCGCCGCTGCCGAACGCCGCCGCATCGCCGGGAACCAGGCCGACGCCGTTACCCGGACCGCCATGGAGAATCAGCGCCGTGAGCAGCGCAACGCCCGCATGCAGCTGGCT
>JAFYRS010000120.1 GCA_017546845.1 Akkermansia sp. | reverse complement strand
TGTTCGACAAGCTGGAAGCCACGCTGGCGCATGCCATGCTGAGCATTCCGGCCTGCAAGGGCTTTGAGGTCGGCAGCGGTTTTGCTGCCCCCCTGCTGAAAGGCAGCGAGCACAACGATGCCTTCTACATGGACGGCGCGCGTGTACGCACACGCACCAACAACTCCGGCGGCATCCAGGGCGGTATTTCCAACGGCGAGGACATCAACCTGCGCCTGGCTTTCAAACCCACTGCCACCCTCATGCTGGAGCAGGAAACCGTGAACGATGCCCGCGAAGCCGCCATCCTGCGCGGCAAGGGCCGCCATGACCCCTGCGTACTGCCCCGCGCCGTTCCCGTGGTGGAGGCCATGGCCTGGCTTGTGCTCTGCGACCACCTGCTTAAACAGCGCTGCTGCGCGGTGTAAAAAACCCTGTCGGAGCGCGGGACTTCAGTCCCGCTGATTCATAGCGTCAACGGAACATGGGACTGAAGTCCCATGCTTCAATAATGAGCTGCGCCGCTTACTTCTTTTTCCGGAACACGCGCAGGTACTGCCAGTTGATAAAGGCCAGGTAGCCCAGAATCAGCATATTGAACCACTGGGCCTCCAGCACCGCCCAGAGAGCCAGCCCGATGCAGAGCACCAGCCCCAGCACACAGGGCACCAGGTAATTCTTCAGCAGAGAACCCAGGAATTTCCCGCCATCGAGCGGAAAGATGGGCAGCAGATTGAACACGCTCCACCAGAAGCACACCAGCATCCCCACGCCATAGAACTCCAGCAGCATGGCGGGAATCTCGCGCGTCATCAAGCCCAGCGCCAGCTGCTGCTGCAATTCGATGGGCAGGTACTCGCGCCACGGCATCTGGTACGCATACTGCACCCCTGCCCAGGCATTACCCAACTGCAGCCCGAACGCCAGGCCGAACACACCACAGAGCACCAGCGAGGCCAGAGGCCCCGCCAGCACAACCAGCAGATAACGCCAGCGCTGCTGCGGCAGGGTTAAAAAGGAGGTGGTTCCCCCCATGCCGGCAATCTCGATACCCTCTACCAGGGCACCCGTGGCGCGCCCGGTGAACGCATGCCCGAACTCATGCACCAGCAGGCACAGCATGCCCGCTACCATGAAAATCAGCGTCTGGGTCAGGTCCTCGCTCGTGCTCACCCCGAAAGCGCCGCCCAGCAGCGCCAGCACCACCCAGGCCATGGGCTGAATGCTCACAGGAATGCCAAAAAACGAGAAACGGAGGGTCCAAGGATGCGGATTCTGGGCTTGCATGAGCTCATTTTACCCTTTCCGGGCGGCATTTTGCAACAAAATTTGATTTTTCTTTCAAAAAAGACTTGCAATGCGGCGGGCAAAGTAGTAATATCTGCCCGCACCCCGGTAACGGGACAAGCAAAATCCGGCGTAGCTCAGCGGAAGAGCGGATGACTGTTAATCATTAGGTCGTTGGTTCGATCCCAACCGCCGGAGTAAGGAAGCCCAGCAAGTCAACTTGCCGGGCTTCTTTGTTTTTCCTTGCCAAGCGTCCTCCGGCAGTGTATGCTGGGCATCAACAGAAACACACCACTATATTTCTATGGAATTCAACTTTGAAGCACTTGAAAAGAAAGGGTTGAAGCTCAACCCTGCTCCCGCCCCCGTAGGTTCCTATGTGCAGTGCATCCGCACGGGCAATTACCTGCACCTTTCCGGCGGCATCTCCATCAATGGCGATGTGGCCATTTACGGCAAACTGGGTGCCGAGGTCAGCATCGAAGACGGCCAGCGCGCCGCCCAGGCCGCCATCCTGAACCGCCTGGCCGTGATTCAGGCCGAGCTGGGCAGCTTTGCCCCGCTGCGCAAGATAGTAGCCGTGAACGGCTTTGTGAACTGCACCCCGGATTTCATTGACCAGGCCAAGGTGCTCAACGGCGCCTCCGACCTGCTGGTCGAGCTGTTCGGGCCGGAAGCTGCGCACACGCGCTCTGCCGTGGGCGTGCCCAGCCTGCCGCTGGGTGTGGCGGTGGAAATCAACATGATTGTGGAGTTCGACCCCACCGCCTGCTGATAAACAAGCCTTGCACCAACCGGAAGCGCCATGGCGACAATCGTACTGGGAGTCTGCGGGTCCATCGCTGCCTACAAGGCCGCGGGCGTGGCTTCGAGCCTCGTCAAGCTGGGGCATGAGGTGCATTGCGTGTGCACCCCAGCTGCGCTGGAGTTTGTGACCCCGCTCACGCTCATGACGCTTTCGCGCAACCCGGTCATCACCACCTTTGAGGACGAAACAGGCAGCTGGGTTCCCGTGCATATCGACCTGGCCCAGCGGGCTGATGTGCTGGCCATCGTCCCCGCCTCTGCCAACACCATGGCCTGCATGGCACACGGCCAGTGTCCGAACGCTCTCACCAGCCTCTATCTCGCCTACCGTGGCCCTGTCCTCATCTTCCCCGCCATGAACGGCATGATGTGGGAACACCCCGCCACCCAGGCCAACGCAGCCACCCTGGCCGCCCGTCCGCAGCACCGCATCACCGGCCCGGCT
Source organism: Akkermansia sp. (assembly GCA_017546845.1). Lineage (GTDB taxonomy): Bacteria > Verrucomicrobiota > Verrucomicrobiia > Verrucomicrobiales > Akkermansiaceae > Akkermansia. The sequence continues at coordinate 3,483 of JAFYRS010000120.1, read as the reverse complement.
GAGGACGGTATGCTGGCCTGCGGCACCAGTGGCAAGGGACGCCTGGTGGCAGAAGACCTCATCGTGCAGGAAATCCTGGCAGCCCTGCCACAATAAAGATTCAACCCTCTACTCACCTCCCATGGCCTACATCGACATCATCGATTCCACTGGCAACGACTACCGCTACCAACTCCCGGAAGATGGTTCTGTGCTGCTTATCGGCAGCGCAGAGGATTGCTCTATCTCCCTGCCCCACATTGCAGACCTGCTCCCGCAGCACTGCACCATTTCCCTGCAGCCGGAGGGTTATGTCATCACCCCCGCCGCACCGGAAGCTACCCTGCTGGCAGAAGGTCAGCCCACAGAAGCCGCCGTGCTTGTTCCCCACGCGGTGTACAACCTGGGCAGTGCCATGCTGATGTATAACGATGCGGTGGTGGAAACCGCTCCGGTAGTGGAGGAAGCCCCCGCAGCAGAGGCAGAAGAAGCCGCAGACGAAGAACCGGCAGAACCCGAAAAAAAGAAAAAGAAGTAGAAGAAAAAGAAAATCGGGCGCCAGGGGCTTCATTCCGTAGCTGAATTCACCGAGGAGGACAGCCCGCTGCACATCGTGCTCCGCCGTCTGTATGTCATCGCCATTCTGGCCCTGGCCTTCCTGGCAGGCCTCACCATGCGCTACTGGATGATTACCGGAGAATACCTCATTGATGAGTTACTGAAGTAACCCTTAGTCACATATTTCCACCTATCCTACCCGGCATATACCGGGTGGGATTTTTTGTTTACCAGGCTTATGTCTATCGCATTTCGGATGCGCACATCCAACTGCATTAACAATAAAGCCATAATATTATTTACAGCATCATTCTCACGCAATTATCCCCTACATCCTTCCTCTTGTTTATCATTGTTATTTAATTATTTACGCCCTATTATTCTTGTCATCGCATCCGAAAAACGATATACTCGGCGCGCCTGATATGTCTGAGTGTCCAAATCATCCTGCCACCCTTCCCCGCAAACAATGGCTTGATGCCATCAAAGGAGTAGCCATCATCCTTGTGATCATGTCGCACTCGGAAGGAATTCCTCATCTTCACAAATACTTAATAGCCTGTTACATGCAATTATTCTTCCTGGCCTCTGGTTATGTATATGTTGAAAAAAAGGGAGGACTGGTTCGCAAATGGAAACAGCTTCTGACACCATACATTGCGTGGTCTCTTATCTACCTGTTCGGAGCTTGCGCCATAAGCTCTCCCGACTACACCCAAATCGCAACATGGATAAGCGGCATCGCTTATTCAAGATTTACCCTAAGCCCCGTTGTAACAGAAACCTCTATACGACTCTTCCCCCCTGGTGCCCAGCCTATGTGGTTTCTAACCAGCCTGGCTATATCCTATGCCGGATTGATACCTTTACTGAAAATAAAACAGCGTTGGCTTCCCTTACTCATTTCGCTTTATATTGTAATATCCATCGTTCTAACCTTTTGCCCGATTCTCCTGCCATGGAGTATCGATACAGTGTTCATAACATCACTGTTCATCTATATTGGATACCGGCTGAAAAACATATCTCTGACCCGTCAACAATGTATACTGCTGCTTCTGGCATCCGGCATCTCTTACATATTGCTGACGCACATCAACGGAACAATTAACATATCTATCCGTCAGTATGGCAATTTAGGGATAGCCAGCGTTCTTCTTTTCACCCTGATTGGCATATTGGGAACCGCCGCTTATTCCTCTTTCTTTATACTGGTAGAAAAGACTTTTATCTGCCGTTTTTTTGCTTATTTTGGACGAATATCCCTGACTATACTGTGCGCACACATGTTGTTCGTCGAGATTTTCAAACAGATACAGCTAACGATTTTCGGCAGTGCAAAGTTCCTTCCCAGAGTGATATCCCTTCCAACCAGGCTGAGTTTTGTTCTAATCATGTGTGTACTGGTACACTACATGATATCCTATATCAAAACATTAATCCGCCGCAAAAAACGTTTATCTATCGAACACGCGTGATTTCCAACTGGCGTACCATGCACTGGTTCAGCTCACCATTCGCATTGCGGCAGCGCGGGGTGTAACAAAGCGAGAAAGAGTGCAGCCCCGCTTCCTCCACCTGCACCACCAGCGCCGCAGAGCGAGCATAAACCTCCCAGCAGCCGGCCTCTGTGTTGTGCGGCAGCAGCAGCACCCCGGCAGAAATGCCATCCACCACCAATTCGCGCAAGGCGCAGGTATCGCCATCGCGCAGGGAAGCAGAAGCATTGCTGTAGAACACACGCACGGCATACGTACCGGGCTCCAGCTCCAGCCCCTCATATTCCAGGCGGGAGGTACAGGCCCTGGTATCCAGCCACGCCTGGCCGTTTTCCACGGCGTATTCCGCATGTTCGCCCACGAGGGCGGGCTCCACTAGCACGCGCGCACCGGGAGCGGGACATTCAAAGGGGCGGCTGAAGCAGGAAGTCGTCTGCGCGTTCACCGCCTGCACGGTGTATTCATTGAAAAATCCCCTGGCAGCAGGCAGGACGCAGTGGCAATCAAGCGCAGCAGCAAAGGCCACACCGTTGCGGAACACATTATAACTGGCCGCACCGGGTACGGGTTTCCAGCGCAGAAGCTCCGGCGTGGGGGCATCCCATTCCGGTTCCGGCAAATCCTCACACGCAGCCGGTGGCAGAGCCAGCGCCTCCGCGTCCTCAGCCGGCATAAGCTCCAGCTCAATCTGGATACGCCCCTGGCTATCCAGCGGAATAATGGGGGAATCCGGCTTACCATTCACCATGACCGACCACACTTCCGTGCCGTAGCCGTTGATGTGGATATCCAGCACCATATTGCGGATACGCAGTCCTATGAGCCAGTGGCTACCGCGGTAGGACTTAGGCACGCAGGGAGTAATGACCAGGTTATCATCCTGGTAATGAATGCCGAACAGGCCATAATAGAACAAGCCCAGCATGCCGGCCACGCTCCACAGCTGGCGGTCGGAATTCTGAATGGTATCCTTTGCCTCACCACTCACCGCCTGGAAATTTTCCTTATTCGAACCAAAGGCCATGGCCGCCCGCAGCATGGACGACATGGAGAACGCCGCGCCATCGGCATCCTGCTGCTCCGCCCGCGCCATCAGCACATAGGCCTCCACAAACGGCCACACGCTGCGGTTGTGGTATGCCTTTTCCTGCAGCGATTTATAGGGAGTGAATACAGGGGTGCCGAAAAGAGAACGCGGCAGATGCTGCAGGAGCGGCAAGGCCTGGTCGCCCGCCAGGCCACAGAGCACAGCCAGCGCCGTAGCCAGCGAATCCACGCGCTCATCGAGATAGCCCTCTGCCGTGCGCATCATGCCATAGTGGCTGCACCCCTCGCTCCAGAAGCGCTCATCCATGCGCGCAGCCAGCGCGGCAGCCTCGGCCGCGTACGCATCGGCCCGGGCAGCATCCCCCAGCTCGCGCAGCATGCGCGCCAGCAACTGGCGGCA
>JAFYRS010000119.1 GCA_017546845.1 Akkermansia sp. | reverse complement strand
TTCTTGGCCGGGGTCTCGCAAGGCTCCTTGGGGGCCAGGGTGCGGTTCATCTGCTTCCAGCTCCAATCCCAGCGGGTCAGGGACGTGAAGCAGGCGGTGAGCAGGTTCACGCTGGCATCGATGTCCACCTTGTGAGCCATTTCGATGCTCTGGTGCACATTGCGCACGGGGATGGAGATAGCACCGGTCACAGCGCCACCGGCGGTAAACTTCTGCATGGCGCCGGCATCTGTACCACCGGCAGCCAGCAGCTCCAGCTGGTAGGGAATCTCTCCCTCGGCGCAGAGGGCCGTCATGAACTTCACCATGCGGGGGTCAGTAATCAGCGTACCGTCGTACACCTTCACCGCCGTGCCCTTGCCCAGCACCGTGCACTTGTCGTGAGCGCCGCTGCCGGGGGTATCAAACGCGATGGTCACGTCCAGGGCGAAAGCGAAATCGGGGTTGATGGCAAGCGTAGCGGCATGTGCGCCGCGCAGGCCCACTTCCTCCTGCACCGTGAACACGGCGTACAGGTCGTAGTCCGGCAGATTGCCGCTTTCCTTGATGGCGCGCACAGCCTCAATCAGCATGTAGCAGCCGCCGCGGTTATCAATGCTCTTCACATTCAGGCAATCGCCCATTTCCACCAGGTCGCCGATGCGGGTGATGGAATCGCCGATGGAAACGAACTTCTCCACCTCTTCCTTGCTCATGCCGAGGTCCACCACATAATCCGTCACCTGGGGCATCTTGGTGCGTTCCTCCGGGCTCATCACGTGGATGGGCTTCACCCCCATGCAGCCGGGCAGGTCCTTGGTGCCGTGCACCACCACGCGCTGCGCGGTAAGGGTCTTGGCATCAAAGCCACCCAGGGGCAGAATGCGGATAAAGCCGTTATCATCAATATGGCGCACAATGAAGCCGATTTCGTCCATGTGGGCAGCGCACATGATGCGCTTGTCGGAGCACTTACCCTTGATAAGAGCCACCACATTACCCACATTATCCACCGTGATTTCATCGGCCAGCGGGGTCATCTCGTTGATGACCAGCTCGCGGATGCCATACTCGAAACCGGGAGCGCCGGTTGCCTCGCAGAGGTCTTTGAAGAGCAGGATGTTCATGGCGCCTACTTTACTCCTTTCCATGCCACTTGGCAAGGGCAGACTAACCGGGTGACACCATTTTCCGCGCGAAACACCTTGCAATGCAGCATCAGTATGCTATCATACACGCATGAACCGCCTGCCGATTCCGCAATATGTAATGGCGCTGGCCCATGTGGCCGCGCTGCGCTCCGAAGACCCCTACCGCAAGGTGGGCGCCGCTGCGCTGGATAAGGACAATCGCGTCATCGGCACTGCCTACAACGGGCTCTTCCCCGGATTCGATGCCCCGGAGGGCTTCTGGGCATCCCGCGATGAACGGCAGAAGTTCATGCTGCATGCCGAAATCAACCTCTGCAGCCTCTTCAAGCGCGGTGAGGCCCGCATCGTGGCCTGCACCACCATGCCCTGCACCTCGTGCATGCAGGCACTCTGTGCCCACGGCGTCAAAACCATTTATTACGGCGAGGATTATGCCGCTTCCCAGGCACCCGCTATTGCAGAGATGTACGGAGTGGAGCTCATCAAGGTGGATGACTACCCGCTTTCCACACGTTTCCCCCTGGTGGCCGGCAAAGCCACCCCGGCATGCGGCTGCGACGGCCACTCGCAGAAGAACGAGCTTGAGCCACGCGCCCTGGGCTGTTTCATGGGGCTCATGTGCGGCGATGCCCTGGGAGCACCGCTGGAGTTCCACACCCCGGAGGAAGTCAAGGCGCACTTCCCGCACGGCATCACCGGCATGGTGGATGGCTGGTATACCACCCACCTGCGCAAGCGCGGCAGCATCACCGATGATTCCGAAATGGCCATTGCCCTGCTCCGCAGCCTGCTCAACGAACAAGGCTTCAACAGCATGGCAACCCAGGCGCAGTACATCGACTGGCTTTCCACCGACCCGGATGACGTGGGCGTCACCATCCGCTTTGCCCTCAATGGCGAATTCAATGCCGATTCCCAGGCAAACGGAGCGCTCATGCGCGTGGCCCCCATTGCCATCTATGCCGCCCTCCACCCGGAATGGGACTGGCAGACCGCCGCCCGTGAGGACTGCGTGCTCACCCACATCCACCCCCGCTGCGCCCACGCCAACATCATCTTTGTGGAATCCCTCATGCTCGCCATGCAGGGGAAAACGCCGCAGGAAATCCACGCCGCAGCCTGCAAGCGAGCCGAAGAACTCAACGACATTTCCCTGCTCAGCCGCCTGCGCGCCGCTGAAACCGAGGAACCGCAGTATCATCCCCAGTCCGGCTGGGTGCAAATTGCTTTCCAATGCGCTTACTACTGGCTGCTCCACGCCGTGGACTACCCCTCTGCCATGTGCAGCATTGTCAGCAGACTGGGCGACCCGGACACCAATGGCGCCATTGCCGGTGCCCTGCTCGGCGCCGTCTTCGGCATCGATGGCATCCCCTACGAATGGCAGCAGACGGTGAAGAATGCCCCCCACCAGGTCTCCCGCTACCGCGCCGGCAAGGGCATGGAAATGCTGGAAGAACTCTTTGAACAGGCCAGATGAGTGCTCCCCTGCTCCAGGTGCGCGACCTCACGGTCGAGTTCCACTCCCGTGCGGGGGTGAATTATGCCGTCAACGGCGTTTCCTTTGACCTGGACGCCGGGGAAACCCTGGGTATAGTCGGCGAATCCGGTTCCGGCAAATCCGTCACCTGCTCCACGCTCATGGGGCTGCTGCCCAGCCCTCCTGCCCGCATCGGCAAGGGCTCCCGCGCCTGGTTCGACGGCATCGACCTGCTGCACGCCCCGGAAAAAGTGCATGCCACTCTCCGCGGCAAGCGCATCTCCATGATTTTCCAGGACCCCATGACCTGCCTGAATCCCTGCATGTGCATCGGAGACCAGGTGGCCGAGCCGCTGGTGCTGCACCAGGGACTCAGCTGGCGGGAAGCCCGCCGCCTCGCGGTAGAGGAACTGGCACGCACCGGCATCCCCGAGCCGGAAAAACGCGCCAAAGCCTATCCGCATGAATTTTCCGGCGGCATGCGCCAGCGCGTGATGATAGCCATGGCGCTCATCACCCGCCCTGAAATCCTCATAGCCGATGAACCCACCACCGCGCTGGATGTCACCGTGCAGAAACAGGTGCTCGACCTCCTCCGCTCCCGCCAGCAGGAACTCGGCACCGCCATCATCCTCATCACCCATGACCTGGGCGTCGTGCGGCAGTATGCCCACCGCATCCAGGTCATGTACGCCGGCAGCATCGTGGAAAGCGCCCCGGCAGAGGAACTCGTCCGCCACCCGCTGCACGCCTACACCCGCGCGCTCATGGCTTCCATACCCAGTGCGGCAGATAAAGGCAGCCGCCTGCAGACCATCCCCGGTCTGCCCCCCACCCTGCGCGAACCCGTGCGCGGCTGCGCCTTCCGCCCCCGCAATACCCTGGGCAACCCAGCCCTCTGCCTCACCGACCGCACACCCGAGCTCATCGAAGCCACGCCCGGCCACTGGGTGCGCAACTGCCCCGGGTGCGTGACGTCCTGACCGCAGGTCAGGATATCGTCACGAAGTGATATCGTCTGCCCCGTTCAGGGGCAGATTTCGTCCATGCCATCAGCATGGATATCGTTTCCTGCACATCACCGGCAAATTCTTTCCCTTTCATTGGGAAAAGATACGGCTTCGCTCCTGCGGTAACGATATCCGTCTGCGCCGGACAACATCTTCGCTGCGCTCAGACGATATCGCCCTGCGGGCGACGATATCCTCCCGTTGGTCGGGCGTAAAACAAATAGTACTAACCCCTTGAATATGCCTTCCGGTGCTTTTACACTACGGGGCTATGAACCACAAGCTCACCACCGCCGCCGGAGCCCCGGTGGCAGATAACAACCGTTCACTCACCATCGGTCCGCGCGGCCCGATGCTCATGCAGGACACCTGGCTTTTCGAAAAGCTGTCGCACCTGAACCGGGAAGTCATCCCGGAACGGCGCATGCACGCCAAAGGCTTTGGAGCGTTCGGAATCTTCCGCATCACCAACGACATCACCCGCTACACCTGCGCCGATTTATTCTCCAGCATCGGCAAGGAGACAGAGGTCTTCGTGCGATTCTCCACCGTGGCGGGCGAACGCGGCGCGGCCGATGCCGAGCGCGACATCCGTGGCTTCGCCGTCAAATTCTACACCCGGCAAGGCAACTGGGACCTCGTGGGCAACAACACCCCGGTGTTCTTCCTGCGCGACCCGCGCCAGTTTGCCGACCTGAACCACGCCATCAAGCGCCACCCCGGCACCGGACTGCACAGCGCCGCCGCCAACTGGGACTTCTGGACCTCCCTGCCCGAAGCCTTCCACCAGATTACCATCGTGATGAGTGACCGCGGCATCCCGGATGGCTTCCGGCACATGCACGGCTTCGGCAGCCACACCTTCTCCCTCATCAACGCGCAGAGCGAACGCATCTGGTGCAAGTTCCACTGGGTCTGCCAGCAGGGCATCCGCAACCTGACGGATGCCCAGGCTGCCGCCCTCATTGCCACCGACCGCGACAGCGCCGGAACCGACCTGCACCGTGCCATCGCGCAGGGCAACTTCCCGAAATGGAAGCTCTGCATCCAGGTCATGACCGATGCCGAAGCCGCTGCCTTCCCCTTCAATCCCTTTGACCTGACCAAGGTATGGCCGCACGGTGACTTCCCCCTCATCGAGGTGGGCGAAATGACACTCAACCGCAACCCGCACAACTACTTTGCCGAGGTGGAACAGGCGGCCTTCAACCCGGCGCAGATTGTACCCGGCATCGGTTTCTCGCCGGACAAGATGCTGCAAGGGCGCCTCTTTGCCTATGGCGATGCCCAGCGGTACCGGCTGGGGGTGAATCACCACCTCATCCCGGTGAACCGCCCGCGCTGCCCATTCCACAGTTTCCACCGCGACGGCCAGATGCGCACCGATGACAACCATGGAGACACCCTCGCCTACGAACCGAATAGCTACCACGAATGGCAGGCCCAGCCGCAATTCACGGAACCGCCCCAGCACATCTGCGGCGATTCCGGCCACTGGGACTACGCCAATGATGATGCTGACTACTTTGCCCAGCCCCGCGCGCTGTTCCTGCTCATGAACGAGGAACAGCGCCAGGCGCTTTTCGACAACACCGCCCGCTCCATGTGCGGTGTACCCGGCTTCATCAAGCAGCGCCACCTGGAGCATTGCTTCCGCTGCCACAAGGAATACGGCGAGGGTGTTGCCGCCGCCTTCCAGAAGACCTCTAACCAGGTTTCTGACATCATCTGATTCCCCGGTAGAAAAAGGAAAACGCTGCGATTCCCGGAAGGAATCGCAGCGTTCCAAGTCTTGGTGTATCGGGGAAATTACTTCTCCTCGATGGTCACGTCGTACTCGCGGCCCATGATGTTGAGCTTCATGTTGCGGCCGGAGATGGCGGCAGCCACACCCACGGTGGAGAGGGCAGCGGGAGCGCCGAAGTTCTCCTGCTTGGGAGTGGTGGGCGGCTCGGGCTTCTTGCCGGCATAGTAGTCTTCCAGCTGCTGCGGGAACATGCAGTAAATCACGCAGTTCTCATCGGTCACGGGCAGCCCCTTGGCGGCGAGCTTGTCGCGCAGGTCCTGCATGCCGGGCTTGATGAGGTCGGCCGGGCGGCAGGTGATGGGTTCCTTGCCCATCTTCTTGGCGCACATGGCCTGCAGTTCGGGATCCACGGGGGCGGGGGTACGGCCGTAGTAGCCCAGGGCCACGTCGGCGCACTGCGGGGTGATGTTCTTCCAGCGGCCGAACTTCACGTTCATCATGGCCTGCACACCCACAATCTGGGAGGTGGGGGTTACCAGCGGAATCCAGCCCAGAGCCTCGCGCACCACGGGGATTTCAGCGAACACTTCCTCGAACTTGTCGGTAATGTTCATTTCCTTGAGCTGGCTGCGGAAGTTGGAAAGCATGCCGCCGGGCACCTGGTAGCGCAGCGTATCGCTGTTCACGATTTCGTTGGCG